>NZ_JBIUWN010000045.1:0-35951 GCF_044743485.1 Pseudomonas sp. NPDC087614
GCCCGCCCCCCCCCCCCCCCCCCCCCCCCCCCCCCCCCCCCCCCCCCCGCTGCGGGTCGCGAGTTCACCCATACGGGTCATCAGATAGTGAGCACGGTCTTCGCCTTCTTTGTCGAGAACCGATTCCAGGGCGTCCAGCCATTCCTGGGTTTCGACGGGATCGAGGTCTTGCATGGCTTGCTCCAGGGCGGAAAGGCTTCCAGAATCGGTTGCCTGAGTTTGCGACTGGCCTTGTGGGCAGACGATTTAAAATTCTTGGATTGCCGACAGGTTGTTCCGGCGGCGTGTAGTTTTACTACAAATCTTCCGGCATTTCAGCCTTTCGGATGTATAGACGAGTAGTAAAACTACAGATGAAAGGCTTGTGGCCTCTGACTGCGTTGTGAGAATAATCGTTAAGGTTGGTCGATTACCATCCAAAAAAGGTGAAAGTTTGATGTTGGCTGCCAAAGAAAAAGAAATATCAGCTATTTCTAACTTTTGTTCGACAGTCCTTCGCGTAGCGGGTTTTCATCATTCACTACAAGCGGCCATTTCCACGCCGATCAAGGATAGACCATGACCCTGCCCGTGCTTGCCGAACTGCCCGCCATTCTCCTGCCGTTGGTCAGCCGATCCGAGCAGTCGTTCCGTACGGCCGTCGCTTCGCTGGAAGACGATCACGGCTTCTCGACCTGGACGCCGGAGCGCTGGGCGCAATTCGCCCGCGTCACCGCGGCCAGCGAGTTCGTCATTGAACAGAGCGTTCGTGACCCTTTGATGTTGCTGTCGCTGGTGCAATCCGGCGAACTCGACCGCTCCTATGCCCCCGGTGAACTGTGTGCGCAGATTGCCACTGCCGTAAATGCTGCGCAGACCGAAGATGAACTTGGGCGCGTATTGCGCCGTCAGCGTGCGCGCCATCAGGTGCGGATCATCTGGCGTGACCTGACCCGGCAGGCCAGCCTGGTGCAGACCTGTCGCGACCTCTCGGACATGGCCGACGCCAGCATCGACCAAGCATATCAATGGCTGTACAGCCGCCATTGCCAGCAATTTGGCACGCCGACCGGGCGTCGCAGCGGCGAGCCGCAGCAAATGGTCATCCTCGGCATGGGCAAGCTCGGCGCGGTCGAGCTTAACCTGTCCTCGGACATCGACCTGATCTTCGCCTACCCCGAGGGCGGCGAAACCGTCGGCGTGAAGCGCGCGCTGGATAACCAGGAATTTTTCATCCGCCTCGGTCAGCGTCTGATCAAGGCCCTCGATCCGATGACTGTCGATGGCTTCGTGTTCCGTGTCGACATGCGCCTGCGCCCTTACGGTTCGTCCGGCGCGCTGGTGCTGAGCTTCAATGCACTGGAGCAGTATTACCAGGATCAGGGCCGCGACTGGGAACGCTACGCGATGATCAAGGCGCGGGTGGTGGCCGGTGATCAAGTGGCCGGTGAGCAGTTGCTCGACATGCTGCGGCCGTTCGTTTACCGGCGTTATCTGGACTTCTCGGCGATCGAAGCACTGCGCACCATGAAGCAGTTGATTCAGCAGGAAGTGCGGCGCAAAGGCATGGCCGACAACATCAAACTGGGCTCGGGTGGCATCCGCGAGGTCGAGTTCATCGCCCAGGCCTTTCAACTGATTCACGGTGGCCGCGATCTGAGTCTGCAACAGCGCCCTCTATTAAAGGTGCTGAGCACGCTGGAAGGGCAGGGGTACTTGCCGCCAGCGGTGATCAGCGAGTTGCGCGAAGGTTACGAATTCTTGCGTTACACCGAACACGCGATTCAGGCGATTGCCGACCGCCAGACCCAGATGCTGCCGGACGGCGCTCAGGATCAGGCGCGAATTGCTTTCATGCTCGGGTTTGCTGACTGGGCGTCTTTCCACGAAAAACTGATGTTCTGGCGCGGCCGCGTGGCCTGGCACTTTGCGCAGGTGATCGCCGATCCCGATGAGGAAGAGGGCGCCGAAAGCGAAGTGGTGGTGGGCGGTGAATGGCTGCCGCTGTGGGAAGAGGCGCAGGACGAAGAGGCGGCGTGCCGTCAGTTGCAAGAGGGTGGGTTTGGCGATGCGAGCAAAGCGCTGAAGGCACTGGCGAGTCTGCGCGGCAGTCCGCAATTGCGCGCGATGCAGCGATTGGGGCGTGAGCGTCTCGATGCGTTTATCCCGCGTTTGCTTGCCCAAGCGGTCGAGCATGACAACCCGGATCTGGTACTTGAACGTGTGCTGCCACTGGTGGAGGCCGTTGCCCGGCGCTCGGCTTATTTAGTATTGCTGACCGAAAACCCCGGTGCGCTGCGCCGTTTGCTGACGCTGTGTGCGGCGAGCCCGTGGATTGCCGAGCAGATCACCCGCTTCCCGCTGCTGCTCGACGAGTTGCTCAACGAAGGTCGACTGTTCAAGCCGCCGCTGGCGCCGGAATTGGCCGCTGAGTTGCGCGAGCGTCTGACGCGCATTCCCGAAGACGACCTAGAGCAACAAATGGAAGCCCTGCGCCACTTCAAACTGGCGCACCGCTTGCGCGTCGCGGCTTCGGAAATCGCCGGCAGTTTGCCGCTGATGAAAGTCAGCGATTACCTGACCTGGTTGGCCGAGGCCATTCTTGAACAAGTGCTGGCCCTGGCCTGGCGTCAAACGATCGCCAAATACGGCACGCCGCTGCGCACCGACGGCACCTTGTGTGATCCCGGCTTCATCATTGTCGGTTATGGCAAAGTCGGCGGTCTGGAGTTGGGGCATGGTTCCGATCTGGATCTGGTGTTCATCCATGACGGCGATCCGCAGGCGGAAACCGATGGCCCGAAACCGATCGATGGGGCGCAGTTCTTCACCCGGCTCGGCCAGCGGATCATTCACTTGCTGACGGCGCAGACCAACTCCGGCCAGCTCTATGAAGTGGATATGCGTCTGCGTCCGTCCGGTGCGTCCGGGCTGTTGGTCAGTTCGCTCGGCGCGTTTGCCCGCTATCAGGAAAATGAAGCATGGACGTGGGAGCATCAGGCTTTGGTGCGCGCTCGGGTGTTGGTCGGCAGCCAGGATGTCGGTCAGGCCTTCGAGAAAGTCCGCGCTCAAGTGTTGGGCAAAGCGCGGGATCTGGCGAAGCTGCAACAGGAAGTCAGCGAAATGCGTGCGAAGATGCGCGACAACCTCGGCAGCAAGAGCACCGCGGCCGGTACGGCGGCAAATGCCTTCGAGGCCACGGCGCCGTTCGACCTCAAGCAGGACGCCGGAGGTATCGTCGATATTGAATTTATGGTGCAATACGCGGCCCTGGCGTGGTCGCAAAGCCATCCGCCATTGCTGCGCTGGACCGATAACATCCGCATTCTGGAAGAGCTGGAGCACGAAGGGCTGATGCCTGCCGAAGAGGCCAGCCTGTTGCGTGAGGCGTATAAAGCCTACCGCTCCGCCGCCCACCGGCAGGCGTTGCAGAAGGATGCCGGGGTGATCCCGGGTGACCAGTTTGCCGATGAGCGTCGGCAGGTAGTGCGGATCTGGCGCGAGTTGGGGCTAAGCTGAAGTGCGCCAATGAAGGTAATGAGATTCAGAAGTGGGAGCGAGCCCGCTCCCACAGTGATCTGCGGTGAGTCGCAGATATGTGAACAGATGCAAAACCCTGTAGGAGCGAGCCTGCTCGCGATCGTGGAGTGACACTCGACAGTCATGTTGAAGGTAATGACCCATCGCAAGCAGCCTGTGTTCCCACCGTGATTATCGAGGCGGGGAGGCGTAATGCCTCCCCGGTTCGTTTTTGGAAACCACATGAATATTCTGATCGTTGGGCCCAGTTGGGTCGGTGACATGGTGATGGCACAGACACTGTTTCAGTGTCTCAAACAGCGCCATCCGCAATGCGAAATCGACGTCCTGGCCCCTGAGTGGAGCCGGCCGATCCTTGAACGCATGCCCGAAGTGCGCAAGGCCTTGAGCTTCCCGCTCGGCCACGGCGCGCTGGAATTGGCGACGCGTCGGCGCATCGGCAAATCCCTGGCCGGTCAGTACGATCAGGCGATCCTGTTGCCCAACTCGCTGAAGTCGGCACTGGTGCCGTTTTTTGCCGGCATCAAGACACGTACCGGTTGGCGCGGCGAGTTCCGCTACGGCCTGCTCAACGACGTGCGCACTCTCGACAAAGAGCGTTATCCGCTGATGATCGAGCGCTTCATGGCTCTGGCCTATGACGCGAACGCCGAGCTGCCAAAACCTTATCCGCGTCCGAGCCTGCAAATCGATCCGGTGAGCCGCGAAGCGGCACTGGCCAAATTCGGCCTGACCCTCGATCGCCCGGTGTTGGCCTTGTGCCCCGGTGCCGAGTTCGGCGAGTCCAAACGCTGGCCGTCGGAGCATTACGCCAAGGTCGCCGAAGCGCGTATTCGTGAGGGCTGGCAGGTGTGGCTGTTCGGTTCGAAGAACGATCATGCGGTGGGCGAAGACATTCGCGCGCGGCTGATTCCCGGTTTGCGTGAAGAGTCGGTGAACCTCAGTGGCGACACGTCCTTGGCTGAGGCTATCGATTTGATGTCCTGCGCCGATTCGGTGGTGTCCAACGACTCCGGTCTGATGCACGTCGCCGCCGCGCTGAACCGGCCATTGGTGGCGGTCTACGGTTCGACTTCGCCAGGCTTTACCCCGCCGCTGGCCGAGCATGTCGAAATCGTCCGTCTGGGCCTTGAATGCAGTCCGTGCTTCGACCGTACTTGCCGGTTTGGCCATTACAACTGCCTGCGCCAATTGATGCCGGACGCGGTCAACGATGCCTTGCAGAAGCTGCACGGCTCTGTGGTCGAGGTTCATTAAGTTGCGGGTACTGCTGATCAAGACTTCTTCGCTGGGCGACGTGATTCACGCGTTGCCAGCGCTGACCGACGCGGCTCGGGCCATTCCCGGGATCAAGTTCGACTGGGTGGTGGAAGAAGGCTTCGCCGAGATTCCGACCTGGCACCCGGCCGTTGGCAAGGTGATTCCGGTGGCGATCCGCCGCTGGCGCAAAAACCTCTGGCAGACCCTCAAGAGCGGCGAGTGGAAACGCTTCAAGCAAAGCGTGCGCGCGAGCAAGTACGACTTGGTGATCGACGCCCAGGGCCTGCTGAAAAGCGCCTGGCTGACCCGCTACGTCAAGGCCCCTGTGGCCGGTCTCGATAAAGGTTCAGCGCGTGAGCCGATCGCGGCGCGTTTTTATGATCGAAAGCTCGCCGTGGCGCGGGGGCAGCACGCCGTTGAGCGGGTGCGGCAGTTGTTTGCCATCGCCCTCGGTTATGACCTGCCCAAGGGTCTGGGCGATTACGGCCTGAGTGTCGAGCGACTGGTGGAGTTGCCGCGCAAGAGTGCTTTCGTGGTGTTCCTCCATGGCACGACGTGGGACACCAAACACTGGCCGGAAGCCTATTGGCGTGAGCTGACCGAACGTGTCGGTTACCTCGGCGTCGGCGTGAAGCTGCCGTGGGGCAATCCGCTGGAGAAGGCCCGTGCCGAGCGCATCGCGGCGGGCTTCAAACACGCCGAAGTCTTGCCGAAGCTGAACCTGGCCGGTGTCGGCAAAGTGTTGGCCGGCGCCCAAGCCTGCGTGGCAGTGGACACCGGGCTCGGCCATTTGGCCGCGGCGCTGGATGTTCCAACGATTTCGCTGTTCGGCCCGACCAATCCGGGCCTGACTGGCGCCTACGGCAAAGTGCAGATTCACTTGGCCAGCGACTTTTCGTGCGCGCCGTGCCTGCAAAAGAAATGTACCTACCAACCGACTGCGCAGGATGCCCGTCAGTTTGACCTGAAACGCGAGCAGCCTCTGTGCTTCACGCGTGTGAATCCTGAGCGTGTCGCCAGCCGACTGAGCACGTTGTTAATGGCTGAGGAGCTGCGCTGATGCAATTGGCATTTGTCCTGTACAAATATTTTCCGTTCGGTGGCTTGCAGCGCGACTTCATGCGCATCGCCCTCGAATGCCAGCAGCGCGGCCACCAGATTCGCGTCTACACCCTGATCTGGGAAGGCGATGTACCGCCCGGTTTCGAAGTGCTGGTGGCGCCGGTCAAGGCGTTCTTCAACCATCGGCGCAACGAAAAGCTCACCGCGTGGATGGAGGCCGATCTGGCCAGGCGGCCGGTGGATCGCCTGATCGGCTTCAACAAAATGCCGGGTCTGGACGTTTACTACGCCGCTGACGGCTGTTTCGAAGACAAGGCGCAGAACCTGCGCAACTCGTTGTATCGCCGCTGGGGCCGCTATCGCCACTTCGCCGAGTACGAGCGTGCGGTGTTCGCCAAAGACGCGAAGACGCAAGTGCTGATGATTTCCGAAGTCCAGCAACCGTTGTTCATCAAGCATTACGACACGCCGATCGAACGCTTCCATCTGCTGCCGCCGGGCATTGCCCAGGATCGTCGGCGCCCGGCGGATGCCGGTGAGATTCGCGCCGGGTTCCGCGCTGAATTCAACCTCAAGGACGACGATCTGCTGCTGGTGCAGATCGGCTCCGGGTTCAAGACCAAGGGCGTGGATCGCAGCCTCAAGGCGCTGGCCGCGTTGCCCGCTGAGCTGAAGAAACGCACCCGGCTGTTTGTAATCGGCCAGGATGACCCCAAATTGTTCCAGATGCAGAGTGCAACTTTGGGCCTGGGCGACAACGTGACGTTTCTCAAGGGCCGCAGCGATATCCCGCGGTTTCTGCTTGGCGCCGATCTGTTGATCCATCCGGCGTACAACGAAAATACCGGCACAGTGCTGCTTGAAGCGCTCGTCGCCGGTTTGCCGGTGCTGGTCAGTGCGGTCTGCGGTTACGCCCATTACATCGCTGAGGCGGATGCCGGGCGGGTGCTGGACGAGCCGTTCGATCAGGCGCAACTGACCCGGTATTTGACAGACATGTTGACCGATGACTCTGCGCGCGCGGCCTGGAGCCGCAACGGTGTGGCCTTCGCCGAGACGGCTGACCTCTACAGCATGCCGCAGCACGCGGCCGATGTGATTCTGGCGGAGCACGCTTAAATGAAGTTGATGCTGGCTGAACCGTTCAAGAGCCTCTGGGCTGGACGCGACCCGTTCACTGAAGTCGAAGGCTTGCAGGGCGAGGTTTACCGCGAGCTCGAAGCGCGCCGGACATTACGCACGGAAGTCGACGGCAACGGATTTTTCGTCAAAATCCACCGCGGCATCGGCTGGGGCGAGATCTTCAAGAACCTGCTGACTGCCAAGCTGCCGGTGCTCGGCGCGGGTCAGGAGTGGAAGGCCATCCAGCGTTTGCAGGAAGTCGGTGTGCCGACCATGACCGCCGTTGCCTACGGCGAGAAGGGCAGCAACCCGGCCGATCAGCATTCGTTTATCGTCACCGAAGAGCTGGCGCCGACTATCAGTCTGGAAGACTTCAGCATCGACTGGGTCAAGCAGCCACCGCAGCCTAAACTCAAGCAGGCGCTGATCGCCGAGGTGGCGCGGATGACCGGCATGATGCACCGCGCCGGCGTCAATCACCGCGACTGCTACATCTGCCACTTCCTGCTGCACACCGACAAACCGGTGACGGCCGAGGACTTCAAGCTCTCGGTGATCGACCTGCACCGGGCCCAGACCCGCGCGGTCATCACCCAGCGCTGGCGCAACAAGGACCTGGCGGCGCTGTACTTTTCCGCGCTGGACATCGGCCTGACTCGCCGCGACAAACTGCGCTTCCTCAAAGGCTACTTCCAGCAACCGCTGCGCCAGATTCTGGCTGAAGAAGCGCCGTTGCTGAGCTGGCTGGAAGGCAAGGCCAACAAACTCTACGAGCGTAAGCAGCGTTACGGGGATGCGCTCTGATGGCGGGTTGGACTCTTGAACCGCAATACAGTGATCTCGCCGAAGATTTCGGCAGCCTCCAAGCTGTCTTTGCCCTGCAAGGCGAGCGTCTGACCCGCGACCCGCTGTCCGAGGTCATTCGCGTACAGCGCAATGGCGTCAACTATTACGTCAAGCGCTACGTCGGCGCCGGTAAAGGCTTGCGCCGTTATCTTGGCAAGCCGCGGGTGAAGATGGAGTGGCAGAATCTCAAGCGTTTCGCCAAGTGGGACATTCCCACTGCCGAAGTGGTGGCTTGGGGGCTGGAGCGCCGTGGCGCGGCGTACGATCGAGGGGCGATGATCACTCGCGAGCTGCCCAACACTGAAGACCTCTCGGCACTCGCCGAGCGCAAGGACCCGAAACTCAAGGATCGTGCCTGGGTCGATGGTGTCAGCCGGCAGTTGGCCGCTTATACCCGCACGATGCACGATCACCGCTTTACCCATAACGATCTGAAATGGCGCAACCTGTTGATTGATGACCAGGCGCGGATATTTCTGATCGATTGCCCCAATGGCGAGTTCTGGCGCGGCTTCTGGCTCAAATATCGGATCACCAAGGATCTGGCCTGTCTCGACAAACTCGCCAAATATCACCTGTCCAATACCCAACGCCTGCGCTTCTATAAGCAATATCGCCAGTGCGACCGGCTGAATGCGGCCGATAAGAAACGGATTCGGCACGTGGTGAGATTTTTCGAGGGACGTGAATGACTGATTTTCTGGCCGAAGAAGACCGCGCGCTGCTTGAACGCCATGGTCTGGGCACTTTTGACGCTCTGTGGGCCAAGCAACTGGAAGCGGTGGATGAGCCGAATACGGCCCGTGGCGGCTGGAGCAGCGTCTTCCGTATGGACCTGGAAGGGCAGGGTTACTACCTCAAGCGCCAGAGCAATTATCTGACGCGCACCCTGCATGCGCCCTTCGGCGAGCCAAGCTTTGCCCGCGAGTTCCGTAATATCAGCCGATATCGCAAGCTGGGCATTCCCGCGTTGCAGGCGGCTTTTTTCGGTGAGCGCAAAGTCGATGGCGAAGTCCGGGCGATCCTGTTGACGCGCGCGCTGGACGGCTGGAACGATCTGGAATCGCTGCTCGCGAGCTGGGCAGATCTTAGCGCCGCTCAGCACTCGGCCATCCTCAAGGCCTGCGGGCTGCTGGCTCGGCATCTGCACGGCGTACGACAGGTGCATGGCTGCTTCTACCCCAAACACATTTTTCTGCGGGCCACCGGTGACGGGTATCAGGCGCAACTGATCGACCTGGAGAAAACCCGGCCGTTGTTGTTCGGCATGCGTGACCGGATCAAGGATCTGGAGCCCCTGCAACGTCGCGCTACGGCGTGGGGCGAGCCGCAACTGCGTGAATTGCTGGCGGCATATCTCGATCAACCGACCACCAGTGCGCTGCTCGATCATTGGCTCGTTCGCCTGACCGCGCGCCGCAGCCACAAGGAGACTCGCTGATGCAATTGTCCGAGCTGGCCGCTGCCGGACGAACCCCGCAACTGCCACTGACGGTGACCCTGGCCGATGCGGCCGGTGTTGCGGATTTGCAGTTGCTGAGTCTGCTGCGGGTCTTGCCGGGGCAGCGCTACGTCGGCGCGGGTGTCTGGCGCGGCCGGCCAGTGCTGGCCAAATTGCTGGTCGGCAGCAAGGCATCCCGGCATTTTCAGCGTGAGCTGGACGGCGTGCGCTTGCTGGCCGCGCAAGGCATGACCACGCCGTTGCTGTTGGCCGATGGCCTGAAGGACGGTGAGGGGGGCTGGCTGCTGTTCGAATTCCTTGAAGGCGCCGAAAGCCTCGGCGATGCCTGGGCGAAAGTCGAGTCGCTGCCGGTGCTGGCGGATGAACAGTCTGCGGTGTTGGCCGAGGCGCTTGGCACCATTGGCGAGCTGCACGGCAAGGGGCTCTGGCAGGAAGATTTGCATCTGGACAATCTGCTGCGTCACGGCGGTCAGTTGTACTTGATCGACGGTGCCGGGATTTGTGTGGAAACCGCCGGTCAGCCGTTGTCGCGACAAAAGGTTCTGGAAAATCTCGGAGTGTTTTTCGCCCAGTTGCCCAAGGCGCTGGAACCGTTTACCGAAGAACTGTTGGTGTATTACTTGCTGAGCAACAGCGAGCACGCGCTGCCGCTGGAAGCCTTGCAGAAACAGATCGACAAGGTGCGCCGCTGGCGTCTGAAGGATTACCTGATCAAGGTCGGTCGCGAATGCACGCTGTTCAGCGTCCGGCGTGGCGCGTTCGGCTTGCGCGCCATTCGTCGCGAGGAAGAGGCGGCAATGGTGCCGGTGCTTGAGAGCGCCGATGCGTTGCTTGATAAGGGCCATCTCTACAAGACTGGCGGCGCCGCGAGCGTCGGCAAGGTCGAAGTTGGCGCCCGCACGCTGGTGATCAAACGCTACAACATCAAGGGATTTGCCCATTGGCTCAAGCGGTTCTGGCGCCCGAGTCGTGCCTGGCATTCGTGGCGTGAAGGCAATCGCCTGGCGTTTCTCGGTATTGCCACGCCCAAACCGCTGGCGGTGCTGGAGAAGCGCTTTTTGTGGTTACGCAGTCGCGCCTATCTGGTGACCGAGTTCCTGCCCGGGCCGGACATCATCGAGCGCTTTGCGCCTTACGTTGAAAGCGGTGAAGCGCCGGAAGCGGAGTTGCAGGCGCTGGATCAGTTGTTCGCCAGATTGATTGACGAGCGGATCAGCCATGGCGACTTCAAGGGACACAATCTGTTCTGGCAGGATGATCGCTGGGCGCTGATCGATCTGGACTCGATGTGCCAGCATGGATCTGTCGGCAGTTTCGCGCCGGCCTATGCTCGTGACCGTGCGCGATTCATGCGCAACTGGCCCGAAGGCAGCGCGCTGTATCAGATTATTGATCTGCGGTTGCCGAAAGATATTTCCAGCGTGCCCTGAGACAAACCAGCAGTAGAGGACAAGATTCAGCGACTTGTCCTACAGCTTCTCCAGAAGCCATGAACTGTGCCCTGTTCAGTCCAGATGCTAATTTGCCCAACGACCTTGGAGGGCGAATTTTGACCATTAAACAGGCTGCAACGCTGGGTGTGTTTTCATGGATTCTGGCTGGCTGTGGCAGCGCCATGACTGTCCTGCAGGATGATGCCGACGTCGCGCGGGACATGCGCAAGCAAAAAACCTACTGCCAGTCCATTCCACGCATTTACAGTGGGTTGGCCTATGATTTTTGCGTGTTGAACGCACCGCCTGATCCAGGCGGCTATCTTGTCCCGTTCGTGTTGCTGGACTTGCCCTTGTCCGGGGTGTTCGACACCGTTGCGCTGCCTTATACGATTTATCGTCAGTCCACTGAAGGCAATATCGGTATCTACTGGCGCAAGGGCGGTTATTGAGTCTTCAGGCAAGGTTTATCCAAACCATTCGCTGCGGGTCAATTCGCACAGGGTAATTCCCGTCATGTTTACGCTATAATCCCGCCCTTTAGCTGTCTCTCGCCCGGAGTGAGGACACATACATCTTCAAGGCGCATCGCGCCTGAACGCAGACTAAAGAGGCTAGACCCCTGTGGCATTGACGATTCTTGGCCTGTCCGGCGCCCTTAGCCATGACCCTTCAGCAGCCTTGTACATCGACGGCAAGCTGGTGGCGGCGGCTGAAGAAGAGCGCTTCGTACGCGATAAGCATGCAAAGAACCGCATGCCCTACGAATCGGCGAAGTTCTGTCTTGAGCAGGCCGGTATCAAGCCGTCCGACGTTGACGTAGTTGCGATCCCGTTCGCTCCGATCAGCCTGTTCGGCAAGGCGCGCTGGCACTACGCCAAGCGTTACTGGTACGCGCCGGATCGCGCCCTGGATGCGATTCTGATGGGCAACCGCCGCTACAAGCGCTACCGCAACAAGATTGTCTGGTGCCTGGAGCAATTGGGTTTTGATCCGAAAAAGATCAAGATCGAACCAGTCGAGCACCACTTGGCTCACGCCTCCAGCGCCTACCACTGCTCCGGTTTCAAAGAAAAAACCGCGATCCTCGGTATCGACGGCAAGGGCGAGTACGCCACGACTTTCTTCGGTTATGGCGAAAACGGCAAGATCCACAAGATCAAGGAATTCTTCGACCCTGACTCCCTCGGCGGCTTGTATGGCGCGATCACCGAGTTCCTCGGTTTCGAGATGCTCGACGGCGAGTTCAAGGTCATGGGCATGGCACCGTACGGTGACGCCAGCAAATACGATTTCTCGCGCTTGGCTTCGTTCGAAAATGGCGAATTGGTGATCAACACCGACTACGCCAACGTCATCGGCCTGCGTCGCTACAAAGAGAAGGGCAAAGGCTTCTACTTCTCGCCGAAGCTGATCGAATGGCTCGGGCCGAAACGTGAAGGTGACATCGCTGACGAACCTTACATCCACTACGCCGCGAGCATGCAAGCGCTGTTCGAGAAACTGGCGCTGCAGATGATCGACCATTATCTGGGCGATGTGCTCAAGGAAACCGGCAAACTGGCTTTTGCCGGTGGCTGTGCGTTGAACGTCAAGCTGAACCAGAAAATCATTGCTCGTGACGACATCAAAGAGCTGTTCGTACAACCGGCGTCCGGCGATGCCGGCACGGCGGTCGGCGCAGCAGCCTATGTGTCCCATGCCCGTGGCGTTCCGGTCGAGAAGATGGAGCACGTCTACCTCGGCCCGTCTTACAGCAACGAAGACGTGATCGCCGCCTGCGCCCGTCACGAGAGCAAACCGGTCTGGCGCAAGCTCGACAACATGCCCGAGCAGATCGCCAAAATCATGGTTGACGGCAATCCGGTGGCCTGGTTCCAGGGCCGCATGGAATTCGGTCCGCGTGCGCTGGGTGGCCGTTCGATCATTGGCTGCCCGAGCGTCCCCGGTGTCGCCGACCGCATCAATCATCAGATCAAGTTCCGCGAGCGCTGGAGGCCTTTCTGCCCGTCGATGCTCGACACTGTCGCCCCGCAGATGATCAAGATCGATCACCCGGCGCCGTTCATGACCTTCACCTTTGAAGTGGCTGAAGAGTGGAAGACCCGCGTGCCGGAAGTCGTCCACGAAGATGGCACTTCCCGGGCCCAGGTACTCAAGCGCGAATACAACCCGCGCTACTACGACATGATGAAGGCGCTGGAAAGCCTCACTGGAAATGGCGTATCGCTGAACACCTCGCTCAACCGCCGTGGTGAGCCGATGATCTGCTCGCCAACCGACGCGCTGAACATGTTTTTTGGCTCTGATCTGGAATACCTGATCATGGAAGATATTCTGGTAGTCAAAGAAGGCACAAACGCTTATGACACGCTCGGCTGAACGCCATGTGCTGCAGTTCTGTCACGGCTATGACGGGCCGTTCCTCGACTGCGCGCGGCAGTACGCCAGCCTGTTCGCGGGCACAGGCTATCGGGTGACCACGGTCTTTCTGACCGGCGTCGCCGATAGCGAAGTCGCCGCGGCGTGTGCTTCAGATGAAGTGTTGTTCATGGAATACAGTTCCAAGGCTATTCGTGGCCTGAAGCTGGGCGCTATCGGCGATCTGCGAAAGATCGCCGCTTCACGCAACTTCAGTTTCTGTATTGCCCATCGTTTCAAGCCGATTTACATCGCCTTGCTGGGTACTTCGCTGCCGGTGATCGGCGTACACCACGCGTTCGACGATTACAAACGCGGCACGCGCAAGCTGTTCGCGCACATTTTTCGTAAGCGCCTGAGTCTGCTCGGGGTGTCTGATGCGGTGCGTGACGATATGCGCCGATATCTGCCGAAGTGGCCAGCGACGCGGATTCAGACGTTGTACAACCGCATCGACGTGGCTGCATTGCAAGCCTCTCAGATGTCAGTCGGCGAGGCTCGGGAGACACTGGGGCTTGCGGCGGACGCGTTTATCGTCGGCAACGTCGGACGGCTTCACCCGGACAAGGATCAGGCCACGCTGTTGCACGGTTTTGCCGCGGCTTTGCCCGGTCTGCCGGACAACAGCCAGTTGGTGATCCTCGGCGAGGGCCGTCTGGAGCAAGATCTCAAGGCACTGGCTCGCGAGCTGGGTGTTGGCGACCGGGTGATGTTTCTCGGTCAAGTGTCGCAAGCGCGCAATTACTTCCGCGCGTTTGACGTATTTGCCCTGAGTTCTGATCACGAGCCGTTTGGTATGGTGCTGCTGGAGGCGATGGCCGCCGGTGTGCCATTGCTGAGCACAGCGTGTGGTGGGGCAAAGGAAGTGGTTGAAGGCGTGGGCATTCTGTTCCCTATGGGCGACGCCCAACACCTTGCACAAGGCCTGCAACATCTGGCGGGAATGAATGATCAACAGCGTCTTCAGTGCGCCGAGCTGATGCTCGACCGTTTACGTGAGCGCTTCTCCGACAGCGCGGTGTACGACACCTTCTGGCGTTTGCCGCAAGTTACCGATCTGGCACCGAGGGGCTGATGCTCAACCGATTTCAAGGCTGGCGCGAACGTGGCTGGTCGCCCGTTGACGCCTCCACCTATGCAACAGCCTGGCAGCGTTTTGGCGGCAGCGTCGCGACTCACCCGCTGGTGGTTGAGCGT
The DNA here is from genome assembly GCF_044743485.1 of Pseudomonas sp. NPDC087614. Taxonomy (NCBI): domain Bacteria; kingdom Pseudomonadati; phylum Pseudomonadota; class Gammaproteobacteria; order Pseudomonadales; family Pseudomonadaceae; genus Pseudomonas; species Pseudomonas sp. NPDC087614. The sequence continues at coordinate 14,323 of NZ_JBIUWN010000045.1, forward strand.
CTGGCCGATCTGGCCGGCATCCCGGTGCGCTATCTGGCGTGGGAGCAGGACGGTGACGTCAAAGCCGCGATCCCGACCTGGGGCCGTGATCTGGCCTTATCCAAGGACGTACTCAAACGCAGCGGGAAAAAAGGCTTGTTCGACCTCGGCAACGCTGAGTTGATCTTGCCGGCTGCCGCTGATGCTCAGGCTCCGCTGCGTCATCGCGCACGCTATCTGTCGGCGCTCAACGAAAACCGTTTCAGCGGTATGAAGTTGCAGACCGAACAACTGGCCATGGCCCGTACGCCCGAAGAACTGTCGAAGAAATTTCGCTACAACCAGCGCCGCGAATTGCGTCTGCTGGAAGAGGCGGGCGGGGTGGTGCGTCCGGTCGGCGAGTTTTCCAGTGCCGAGTTGGCGGCGATCTACTGCGATCTGTTTCAGCGTCGCTGGGGCTTTCCGGCCACCGGTGCGGCGCGCATGGCGCAGGTCATCGAGCTGTTGCGCGATCTGTTGATCGGCTCGGTGATCTTCCTCAACGACGCGCCGATTGCGATTCAACTGGTCTATCGCGTTGAAGCGCCGCAATGGATCAGTGTTGAGTACGTCAATGGTGGCGTTGATCCAGAGACCCGTGAATTCAGTCCCGGCAGCGTACTGAGCTTCCTCAATACGCAAAGCGCCTGGGAGCATGCGCGGGCGCTGGACAAGCCGATGCGTTTTTCCTTCGGTCGTGCCGACCGTGAGTATAAGGATCGGTGGTGCAATCCTGTGCCGGTGTTCACCGTATGAGCCAGCTCATGAGCCGTAAACAGCAATTGCTCAAACGCCACCGGCGCAACAAGCGTATCGCTCTGCTGGTGGCGCTGATCGTAATGATCTCAGTCGGCGTGCTGGTTGCTTGGTGGCTGCCATTGTTGCTCGCGGTGCTCGGCTGGATCGCCCATGAGGCCTGGTTTGCCGATCATCTGTTCTATTCGCCGAAAGACGATTACCAGTACAGCTTTCCACCATTCACACCACAACCGAAGGTTCACTTGAACGGCGAACAGTTGCGTTTGGATGACGGCGTGATGCTGGTGGATGATGCCACGTTGATTCTGCAGGTGCGGGTCAAAAGCACTTGGCTGGGACGTTTCCTTGACCCTCGGATCGAGTTGGTTGGTGGCCCTCACCCTGATTCGCAAACCTTCGAGCGTGGCGTCAGCGGCCAGCGTTATCTGAACCTCAGTGGTCATGCACACACCCTTTCGCAGGGTCGGCTGCGCTTGCGGGGGCGTTTCTGCCGGGTGGCCGGCAAGGCGGTCCTGTGGGTGCTGGAGCAACCGGATTATCGTCGTCAGCGCGTGATGGTGATCGCGCCGCATGCGGACGACGCTGAATTGGCGGCCTACGGTTTGTATAGTCAGGCCGACGAAGCCTGGATTGTCACCCTGACGGCTGGTGAGATCGAAGCCGAACATTATCAGCAGATGGGCATGAACAAGGTCGAGGCTGCCAGGCTCAAGGGCCGTCTGCGCGCCTGGGACAGTCTGGCCGTGCCGCGTTGGGCCGGTGTGCCGCAGGAGCACTGCGTGCAGCTCGGCTATTTCTGTCTGCAACTGGCAGCGATGCAAGCCGCGCCGAATCAGTCCGTGGGCTCGCGTGAAGCCGATCTGAATGACACGCGACTGTTTCGTCAGTTGAACCCGTTCACCTTGCCCGGTGATGCTGACGGTGCGCCGACCTGGAACAATCTGCTGGCGGACCTGCGTGAGGTACTGTTGCGCGCACGCCCGGATGTGATCGTGCTGCCGCACCCGACGCTGGATCCGCATCCCGACCACATCTGCGCCCAGCAAGCCGTGGTTGAAGCCTTGAGCCATCTTGACTGGCAACCGACGCTGCTCGGTTACGCCAACCATCTGCACGACAACGACCGTTGGCCGATGGGCGACACAGGGCAGGGAATTGCGCTGCCGCCGGCCTTCGATCCGGCCGTTCCGATGCAGCCACTGTGTCTGCCTCTGTCCATAGAGCAACAACGCGACAAGGCGATGGCGCTCGGCATGATGCATGACTTGCAACCGCCGGCATCACTCAAGCGTCGCCTGCGACGATTGATTCAGTGGCAGTTGGCCAGTAGAGTGCCGTCGGTCTACGGCGAGAATGAATTTTTCAGGAAAGCGGTCAGGCGTCAGGAGTTGTTCTGGCTTCTCAGGCGTGGTGACACTCCTGTTAAGCCGCGTTAATGACATTCGCAGACTGGACTTGCCATGTTCGAAATTGTTGGTGATTTATCGTGATTGATCCATGCCCGCGGATTCTTTTTCTGATTCCGTATTTCGGTCAGTGGCCTTTCTGGATGCCGTTTTTCCTTGAGAGTTGCCGGCGTAATGCCGATATCGACTGGCTGCTTTTCAGTGACTGCGGTACGCCACAGGATCTGCCGCCCAATGTCACAATCAAGTCCATGACGTTCCATGAATATTGTGCCCTTGTGTCCCAACGACTGGGGCTCGACTTTGCTCCGAAGGCCGCATACAAGCTCTGCGATATCAAACCTGCGCTGGGGTACATTCATGCTGATTGCCTCGACGGATATGATTTTTGGGCGTTTGGCGATATAGACCTGGTCTATGGTGACCTGCGCAGTTATTTCACTGCGGATCGGCTGGCTAGCTATGACTTGTTTTCGACTCATGAGCGCCGGGTAGCTGGGCATTTGTGTCTGATGCGCAACACTGCGCGCAAGCGCGAACTGTTCATGAAAATCAAGGACTGGCGGCAACGGTTTACTGATCAGACACATCATGCGTTGGACGAAGGCGCATTCAGCCGCATCTTTCTCTGGCGCAAAAATTTTCCTGAACCGTTGTTCACGCTAGTGGGCAAGTTCAATCCATGGCGGCGGCGCAGCGAATTCACTGAGGCGTTTAGCACGCCGGGTGGTTGCATCAAGTGGCACGATGGCACGGACGATTTTCCGCAGCAGTGGTTTTGGCGCGATGGCAAATTGATCAATGATCGTGATGGCGATCGTCCGTTTCCGTATTTCCATTTCGTTTGTTGGAAACGCAACGAATGGTCTCGATTGTCTCAGCCGAATCAGGCCGAAATCAGGCGCATTGCCGCCGGTCATGCTTGGATTATCAATGCAACGGGTTTCCACGAGGGGTCTTATGAGTCAACGATCTAAGGTCCTGCAACTGCAGCCTGATTACAACATCAAGGCACATGATTTTGCCGATCTCTCCGAGCAGATCGTCAAAGCCCTGCCGACGGATCGCTATGAAGTGACCGCAGCGTTTCTGCGCGGTAAACCCGCACCCGGCGAACCGGTGAGCCGTTCTGATCATTCGGTGTATTTCGAGTTTTCCGACAAGTCGCTTAAAGGTATGCGTCTGCGGGCGATGTGGCAGTTGTACAAGTTCTGCCGCCGTGAAAAGTTCGATGTGGTGATCTGCAATCGCTTCAAACCGGTGAACATGATGCTGACGCTCAATCGTTGGCTGAAGGTGCCGTTGTGCATTGGCATTTCCCACGGTTTCGGCGAATACGACCGCTTTTATCGACGCCGCCAGACCCAGCGCCTGATCGATCGGCACTGGCGGTTCGTCGGTGTCTCACCGGCAGTCAAACAGTACCTGCTCGATTGCGACTGCGGTTTCACCGACCAGAACACTTACGCCATCACCAATGCAATCGACATCGAACAGGCCGAAGGCTTGCAGCATAGCCGCGAGCGAGCGCGCGAACTATTGGGGATCGACCCGAATGTGCGGCTGATCGGCGCGCTGGGGCGGTTGGTATCGGTCAAGGGCCACACTTATCTGTTGCAGGCTTTCGCGGCGTTGAAGGACAAGTATCCGAATACTCAGTTGGCGATCATTGGTGCCGGCCGCCTGCAGGAGCCGTTGACTGCCGAGATCGAGCAACTGGGTCTGGGTGGTCGTGCGCACTTGCTGGGTTTCAAGGAAAACGCCCTGCAATATGTGCGCGCCTTCGATATCTGGACCATGCCATCGTTAGCCGAAGGTCTGGGCCTGGCACTACTCGAAGGCATGAGCGGTCACTTGCCGGTGATTGCTTCGAACGTACCGGCCATGTTGCCGTTGATCGAAGGTGCCGGTGGCCTGGCGACCATGCCCAAGGACGTACCGAGCCTGGTCGCGGCGCTCGATACCTACCTCGCACTGTCGGATGACGAACTCAAGGCCAAGGGCGAGCAGGCCTACCGTTATCTGCAGGAGCAACACGACATTGAGGTGTTCCGTCAGGCGTACCTGGACCTGATCGACTCCGGCCTGGAACAGGCCCGCAAGGAGCAGCAGCCGTGAGCGAAGGACAAACCATGCGCGAAGAACAAACTGCAAGCGACCGGCAAACACTCGTCACCGTCATCATTGCCTCTTATAACCACGGTCCATACATTGAGGAGAGCATCCTCAGCGTCCTTGACCAGACCTACAAAAACATCGAATTGCTGGTGATCGATGACGGCTCGAAGGACGACAGCGTCGAGCGAATCACTGCGTTACAGGCGCAGCACGGATTCGATTTTCGCGTGCAGCAGAATCAGGGGCTGACCAATACGCTCAATGGTGCCATCGCGCGTGCCAAGGGTAGCCTGATCGTGCCGTTCGGTTCAGACGACATCATGTACCCTGATCGTATTGCCATCCAGGTGGCCTACATGGACGGTAAGCCGGAAGTGGGAATTTGCGCCGGTAACATCGAGTTGATCGATGCCGACGGCAACCTCTATCCAGAGAAGCGCCAGCGCCGGGATGTGCCATTCCGGCGCCTGGACTTCGATGACATGTTCCTTGAGCGCAAGCCGTACCCACCGGCCCCGACCCTGATGATCCGTCGCGAGGCGCTGGAAGCGGTCGGTGGTTTTGATCCGACGATTCGTCTGGAGGACTTGTTGATCGAGTTGAAGGTGACCCGGGCCGGCTACTTTATCGATGGCCTGAGCGTCGTCATGGCGCGCTACCGCAAGCACGCCACCAATTCGTACAAGAACCATCGCTTCATGATCGAAAACATCCTGCGCACTTACGCGTTGTTCAGTGATCACCCGCTGTACGACGAAGTGCGCTACAGATTTCTCAGTTCCATGTTCCTCAAAGCGTCCAACCGCGATCGCAAGCTGGCCAGGGAACTGCTGGCGCAGATTCCATTCAAGGCATGGAACAAGAAGACCTGGCGCGGATTGGCGCGGATGTATCTTTCCCCGCTGGAAAAAGACTGAGTCACAAGCCGCTCGCGATCATTGAGCGGCTTCGTTGGCATGGCAAGTTGATCGTGAATCCGGCGAACCGGCTTCGTCCTCAATGCTCGCCTGTTGGCCCATTGCTTGCCAGCACTTGCTTTTGCAATTTATCCACTGCGGATGGCGACGCCATCGTGGCATATCCCTGTAGCAGCGCATCGAGGTGATCCTCGAACAGCCAGCGTTTGTCTACGGTGTAGCGCTGCATATGGCGCAAATTGCGCTGGCGCAGCGAGTTGCTCAATGCTGAAGGGTAGATGCACAGATCCGCCAGGTCGATCAGCCCGAACTCGCCATCCTCCAGCACAAGTACGTTGCCCAAGTGCAATGAGCGGAAATACACACCTTTTTCATGCAATTGCGCCATGAACTTGCCGAAGCGTTCCACCAGGGCCTGGCGGACAGCGGGAGCGGTGATGCTCTGCAATACCTGGCGCAGCGTGTGCCCTGGCAATGGCGCATAGTGCACGGCACTGCTGCCGTCGTCGAGGCGATACAGGTTCAGGATTTGTGGTGTGGGAATGCCCATCAGGCGCAGTTGTTCGCTGTTGACGGCGAAGCGTTCGGAGTACGGGTTGAAACTGCCAGAGGTGTACCAGCGACGACGGCGGAACAGCTTGAGGAAGCTGCCGTCGCTCAGGCACAGGACTTTGGGGCCAAGACCGTCTTCTTCAACTATTTGAGCGTCGCTGCTCAGTTGCTGAAAGTTGGCCGCTGCCAGTTTTTGAACCGGTATTGTCAGTAGACGACGTGCGCGCTGATTGATACTCAGCGCAGCGATCAGTGCCAATGGTATCCACAGCAGAAACCAGTGTTCCTTGGGGCGTGAGATGATCCCTCCACCCTCTGTCAGCCCGGCACCGATGCCGAACACCAGCCAGGTCGAAGCGATGATAAACAACGGTTGCACACGCAAGCGCCAACTGCTCAGCAGTCCCCACGCCTGGAAGAACAGCCATGGCAGCAAACCGAATATCCCTACGTAATAGAGAACACCCAGCACAAAACTGTGCGGTTCCTCGAAGTTCACCCCAAGGCCGGGGTCGACGCTGAGGCTTGCGCTGTAGCCATGGCCGATCCATGGATGCTCGGCCACCTTAAGCAGGACCTGCCGCCAGATTTCCAGCCGGTATGAATCGCCACGCTCGATGATCATTTGCGAAAACACTGTCAGCACGGCAGCGCCACTGAGAAACAGTGCCGCTAACAGCCCCAGTGAGCGCCGATTCCAGCAGATCAAGCACAGCCACAAAGCGGCCAGCGTCAGAGCGACCAGAGGGGTTCTGGAGCCGGTGCCGATTACGGCGATAAACATGATCGCCATCGCCGGCACGCTGAGCCACATCATCTGGCGGCGCTTGCAGGTCATGGTCACACTCAGCCAGTAGGCGCTGAAAAAACCGAAGAGATGCGAACTGAGCAGTGGATTGTCGAACGCCCCACCCCCGATCAGGCGCATGCCCGGTTCATACACTCGTGCAAACGTGAACAGAAAGAAAGTCGTGGCAATCAGTGCGACCAATGCGGCGGTGAACAGCAAGGGTTGCAGGATGTCGCTGCGATAGCGCACCAACAGATAGCAACCGACAAACAGCAGCAGTGTATGCAATGGCGGTTTGAGCTTCCCGTCGAAGGGTTCACCAGACGGTCCCCAGGCAAGACTGAGCAAGGCCCAGGCAACGAACACGATGGCTGCGATGAAAATCGGTTCGCCCAGCAGCGCCCTGAGTTCACGGGGGCGCAGGCACAGCGCAATCAGCGCCGGAATGCTGAACAGCCCGTAATACAGTTTGTGAAGCTGACTTCGGCCCGGCAAAAAGAAAAATGCACAGAGGAGCAAGAAATAGCCGGTTGGAAGAATCCACCGGCTAATGAAATCGAAAACTCGATTGGACGTACTGCTGAAGCCGCGAAGTTGCATGCTGTGAGATTCAATCCTGAAGTTGATCGGCCATTCGGGTGATGGCTATTTGATGCTGAAAAAGATGCCTAACAATAACAGCCTTTCACCGATTGCCAGAACCCTTGAGAAGCTGTGCTAAAGTCTGCGTCCTTTTTATCGACTTTCGCGTGATATGACCGACTCCAGTCTCGCCGCAAGCCCTTCGAGCTTGAAAATCTACTTCCGCCTGCTCGGCTACGTCAGGCCGTACATCAGTTTGTTCCTGATCAGCATTGTCGGTTTTTTGATTTTCGCTTCGACGCAGCCGATGCTTGGCTACATCCTCAAGTATTTTGTTGACGGCCTGTCGAACCCTGAAGCGGTGCTGTTCCCCTCCGTGCCCTACCTGCGTGACCTGCAACTGCTGCAGGCCGTGCCGCTGCTGATCATCCTGATTGCTGCGTGGCAGGGGCTGGGTTCTTATCTGGGTAACTATTTTCTGGCCAAGGTATCCCTCGGCCTGGTGCATGACTTGCGGGTGCAACTGTTCAATAACCTGCTGGTCCTGCCCAACCGCTATTTCGACAAGCATAACTCCGGTCATCTGATTTCGCGCATTACCTTCAACGTGACCATGGTCACAGGGGCGGCGACAGATGCGATCAAGGTCGTAATCCGTGAAGGCATGACAGTGATCTTCCTGTTTGTCTCCTTGATGTTCATGAACTGGAAGCTGACGTTGGTCATGGTCGCGATCCTGCCGCTCATCGCTCTGATGGTGCGCACCGCGAGCAAAAAATTCCGCAAGCAGAGCAAGAAGATCCAACTGGCCATGGGCGACGTTACCCACGTGGCCTCGGAAACCATTCAGGGCTATCGTGTCGTGCGCAGCTTCGGCGGCGAGGTCTACGAACAGAAACGCTTCTTCAATGCCAGCCAGGGCAACACCGACAAACAACTGCGCATGACCCGCACCGGTGCGATCTACACGCCGTTGCTGCAACTGGTGATCTACAGCGCCATGGCTGTGTTGATGTTCCTGGTGCTGTTCCTGCGCGGTGACGCGTCGGCCGGTGACATGGTCGCCTATATCACTCTGGCCGGCCTGTTGCCCAAGCCCATCCGTCAGTTGTCTGAAGTCAGTTCAACAATTCAGAAAGGTGTGGCCGGTGCCGAAAGCATTTTCGAGCAACTGGACGTCAAGCCTGAAACCGACACCGGTACGGTCGAGCGCGATTCGGTGACCGGTCGTCTTGATGTACGTAACCTGAGCTTTACCTACCCGGACACTGAACGTCAGGTGCTCGATGACATCAGCTTTTCGGTCGAGCCCGGGCAGATGGTGGCGCTTGTCGGCCGTTCGGGCAGCGGCAAGTCAACGCTGGCCAATCTGATTCCGCGCTTCTATCACCACGACAAGGGCGAAATCCTTATCGACGGTGTGGAAGTCGAGCAGTACAAACTGCTTAACCTGCGCCGTCATATCGCCCAAGTGACCCAACACGTGACCTTGTTCAGCGACACCGTGGCCAACAACATCGCTTATGGCGATCTGGTTGGCGCACCGCGTGAAGACATCGAGAAGGCTGCGTGTGACGCCTACGCGATGGACTTCATTTCGCAACTGCCTGAAGGCCTGGACACCCAGGTCGGCGAGAACGGGGTATTGCTTTCCGGTGGCCAGCGCCAGCGTCTGGCGATTGCTCGTGCATTGCTCAAGAACGCACCGTTGCTGATTCTCGATGAGGCCACCTCGGCTCTCGACACGGAATCCGAACGGCACATTCAAGCGGCGCTGGATCAGGTCATGAAGGGCCGCACCACGCTAGTGATTGCTCACCGTTTATCGACCATCGAGAAAGCCGATCTGATTCTGGTCATGGACCAGGGGCGGATCGTCGAGCGCGGTACTCACGATGAACTATTGGCGCAAAACGGTTACTACGCGCGTCTGAACGCCATGGGGCTCGACGCCCCGGCCGAAGACATCGCCTGACTCAGCGTTCCTGTTCGTTCATTGATGTGCCCAAATGCGCGGGCAGCCACGTAGGCGTCGCGGTGTTCAATGGCTGGCGCCCGTCATACGGGTACGAAGATCAATTCCCGGCGCCGATTGCCGTGTTTCCTTGTCGGCCCAAGAGTTCTGTCCCTGCGGAACAAGCGGGGGGGGGGCGGCGGGCGTATCTGCGTGATTACGAACTGCTCGCTTATGGGGGAAGCATTGTATGTACCGCTGCTGTCGAGTGTCGGATCGATACCGAAACTCTCGAGTTGTCCGAGGCAGGCCAGCAATTCGCCGCCCAATTGCTCAAAAAACAAGCAAAGACAATAGCTGTTTCATCCTGTTGCAGCCTGTACACAAGCCTGCGCCAACCCTGTGTTAATATCGCGCCCCTGTTCATTTTGTATGTGGGTTGCTCCATGAAGTTGTCCATGCCGCGATTCGATCAAGCCCCAGTCTTGGTGGTCGGTGATGTCATGCTCGACCGTTACTGGCATGGCGGAACCTCACGGATTTCCCCTGAGGCCCCGGTGCCGGTCGTTAAAGTCGAGCAAATCGAAGATCGTCCGGGCGGTGCCGCCAACGTTGCCTTGAACATTGCCGCGCTGGGTGCGCCGGCGTCCCTGGTCGGTGTGACCGGTGACGACGAAGCCGCCGACAGCCTGAGCAACAGTCTCAAGGGCGTGGGCGTACGTGCCTTGTTCCAGCGCATTGCGCACCAGCCAACCATCGTCAAGCTGCGGGTCATGAGCCGGCACCAGCAACTGCTGCGTATCGACTTCGAAGAACCGTTCGCCACTGACGCACTTGCCCTTGGCTCGCAGGTCGATGACTTGCTTGAAGGCGTCAAAGTGCTGGTGTTGTCCGACTACGGTAAAGGTGCATTGAGAAACCATCAGGCCCTGATCCAGGCAGCACGCGCCAAAAACATCCCGGTGCTGGCCGACCCGAAAGGCAAGGACTTCTCGGTCTATCGTGGTGCCAGCCTGATTACCCCGAACCTCAGTGAATTCGAAGCCATCGTCGGCGGTTGTGTCGATGAGCACGAACTCGTCAGCAAGGGTGCGACGCTGATGCACGACCTGGAACTCGGCGCTTTGCTGGTAACACGGGGCGAGCACGGCATGACGTTGCTACGCCCTGATCAGCCAGCGCTGCACCTGCCTGCCCGGGCCCGTGAGGTATTCGATGTGACCGGTGCCGGTGATACTGTGATTTCCACCCTCGCGGCAGCCATCGCAGCCGGCGAAGATCTGCCCCACGCGGTGGCGCTGGCCAACCTGGCAGCGGGCATTGTCGTTGGCAAACTTGGTACGGCGGCCATCAGCGCCCCGGAATTGCGTCGCGCGATTCAGCGTGAAGAGGGTTCCGAGCGCGGCGTGCTGGGTCTTGAACAGTTGTTGCTCGCAGTGGCCGATGCACGGGCGCATAACGAAAAAATCGTGTTCACCAATGGCTGCTTCGACATTCTGCATGCCGGTCACGTGACCTATCTGGAACAGGCACGGGCCCAAGGCGATCGACTGATCGTCGCAGTCAACGACGATGCTTCGGTCAGTCGCCTGAAGGGGCCGGGTCGCCCGATCAACAGTGTCGACCGGCGCATGGCCGTGCTGGCTGGGCTTGGGGCGGTGGACTGGGTGATCAGCTTCCCTGAAGGCACGCCGGAAAACCTGCTACGCGAAGTCAAACCGGATGTGCTGGTCAAGGGGGGCGATTACGGGATCGACCAAGTGGTCGGCGCGGACATCGTGACGGCTTATGGCGGCACCGTGAAAGTGCTGGGGCTCTTGGAAAACAGCTCGACAACGGCGATTGTCGAAAAAATCCGCAGTCGCTGATCAGATGAATTTTTGCCGTTGTGTACTGCGTGTGAACGGATTTTGCCTTGGGGATCGAGCCGTTTCCGATGATGTTGGCAAGGTTGAGTCCGCTGCGCTTGCCCGCTTACGTCGCGTGGTCAATTAACTTATGAAAGTCATGCTCCTGGTGATGGACGAGCAGCGGGTCATTCTCGACCGGCTCTACGACATCGTTCAGCAGAATTGTGATGAGTGTTTCATCTATCGTTTGAGCAAGCAGCAACAAATGAACCTGGGGCCGTTTCTGGCCTCGGTTGATTATCAAACCTTCGATCGTGTGGTGATCTTCTCCCGGGTCAAGCGCCTGACCAGACAATTGCGGGTGCTCAAGTGCATTCCCGGGTTGATCTTTCTCGAACACGACGCGTACCAGAACTACATGCCTGCCAGTAAATACCGTGGGGTGTATTCGCGTCTCTATCGTCGTCTTCCGAGTTGTCGGGCGTTGGTGTCCGGTGCCGTGGTTGCCCGCAAAATGCTGGCTGAAGGCATTGATACAGCGTTCGTTTCAAAGGGTTACGACGAACAGATGCTGCACAACACCGGTGTCGAGCGGGACATTCCCATCGGCTTTCTCGGTAGCCTGAAAAGTACCGAGTATGCCCAGCGCAAATCGCTGCTCGAGTCTTTGGTGCAGCGCACCGGCATGCTGGTGACCCGGACCGAATCGGGCTCGGAGTATCTGGAAATGCTCAATCGCATCAAGATTTTCGTCAGCGCCGACATCGGCATGAACGAATTCATGATCAAGAACTTTGAAGCCATGGCCTGCGGTTGCGTATTGCTGGCCTGGAGTCAGGGCGAAGAAGACCAGTTGCTCGGCTTTGAAGATATGCACAACACGGTGTTTTATCGCAGCGAAGCGCAAGCACTGGAAAAGATCAAACTGCTGCAGGACGACCCGGAGTTGGCGCAGCGTATCGCCAGCAATGGACAGGTGTTCGCACAAAGTCGCTATTCCTTTGCCCGTGTGGGTCAGACGTTGGCTACTGAAATCCAGCGCGAGATGCGCCCATGGCAATCGCCTTCGGCGCTCACGAGGTTCTGGGTCAAGTTGCGTTACGGAATGAAGGTACTGGTCTGAATGAAGAACGAACAGATGGCGCTGGATGCGCTACCCGGCGGTGACCAGTCTATTCTGGACGCGTTGCCTGAGCCGTTGCGTGAGTGTCTGAGTCGTGCGGGTCGAGTCGTGCTGATCGCGAACAATCCAGCGATCACGGCGGCGGATTTTCAAGCGCTGAACATTGGCGTCGCTGATGTCGTGGTCAGCTTCAATACCTGCATCAAGGCATCCCTGCTCAACTCGCGTAGCGTGAATATCTTCGTGCACGGATGCAATGCGCCGGATGCGTATTTTTTCGGACTGCCCTGCGGGCCTAATGTGCAGCGGCTGTTAGATCAGTCGAGCGAGCGTTGTTTCACTATCCTGGTGGGGTCTGTAACTCCGATGTCTCCGTTGCCGGGGGTGGCCATGTACTTGGATCGTATTCCCTTGCCGCCGCTGTTGAACTATCCCATCAATCGCCCCACAGGCAAGCTCTATGCAGGGCCCTCCACGGGTTTCAGCACGCTGGTGCTGTTCGACTGGTTGCGCGGCTATGCCGGTTTCAACTTTCAGCTCATGACCCTGGGTTTTTCCAACGAAGCAGGAAAACTGTGGGGTGGCCATGCCTGGGATTATGAGAGGAACTGGCTGCAGACGTCAGATGTTATCGTGGTACCTCTACAACCTCGTCGTTGGTGGCAGAAACTGTTTCGCAAAAAATAAAACGTACTGTCGATTTTTGAGAATCGCAGCGGTGCGATGCTTGGGGGCGTATCACTACGTTTCGGCTATTTACTCGCGCGTTTCTTGCCGATGCCCACCAGGCTCAGGGCCTTGAGGCTCAATTGCTTGAGCCCTGGGCGAGGGGGTTCTGCCGGTTGCAGTCCCTGCTGCACGAGCCAGTCTTTCCAGCGAATCCGCTCTTCGCGCACGACCCACCCTTCCTGGCTCGCAAAGCTCTCGGCCAGGTAGAGTCCGCGGGTACTGGCCGGCAGGAGTTTGTCGCGCTTGAGGGTGTACAACTCGGCCACTGGCGCGCCGTCCTTGAGTGGCATCAGGTACAGGTCCGGGCGTTTGCGGTCGAGCCGCGCCACCAGTTGATCGCCCTCCAAACGCTCATCGACGTGGAACAGGCTCAGGGATTTGGCTTCCTTGGGCACCTCCAGCCGCAGGTCATAGATCAATTGCAGCGACGCGGTGGGCAAATGCACGTACGCCCGTGGACGTTCCAGCAATTGCAGATTGGCGCAACGAATGGGCCGCGCCGAGCCGGACAGCGGCGTCAGGCGAAACGGCAGGGCCTCGCGATAATGCAGCGCGGCTGAGTAGGGCGCCGGCAGCCACGTATCGTTGAAGCGCCCGCCGAGCCAGCCTTCCGGGGTTTCCAGCAGACACTCTTCGGCGATCTCTTGAATGGCGGTGTGCAGCGGGATGTTCAGTTCGTGGGCCGGCACGTAACCGGAAATCAACTTGAGCACCACGTCGCCGCGATCCTGGCGCCGCTGACGCACCAATACCCAATAATCGCGGTTCTGCCAATGGAGAGTCAGTCGTACCGACACCCCGAGGTTCGCCAGTTCCAGTGAGAAGCGCTCGGTGTCGGCCACGCTGACCGGTTTGCGCCGCTGCAGGGTCTGGGTGAAATTCAATGGCATGCCGACACTCTGATACGTCAGGCCTTCGGGCGTTGCTTCGACGAACAGTGGCAGCGTCTTGAAGTTGCTCGGGTTCTTTCTGATGAGCGTGCGCGCCATATCGGCTCCTGCTTAAGGCCGCGAAGCGGCGTCAATGACCACGAAGGACTTGGGCAACGGTCGCAACGTTATGGGCGAGGTGCAGCGGATTGATCGTCCCGACAATAGCACTGGCTACGCCAGGCTGGGCAAACAGCAACTCGAAGCTGGCCTGCACCGGATCGACGCCCGGGCTCAGGCAAACGTGACCGCTGGCCAAGGCTTTTTTCACCAGGATGGCCTTGCCGTGAACAGCAGCATAGTCAATGACAGCCTTCTCGTTTTGTTCGTTCAGATTGTAGGTGACCATCGCGCAATCGCCTTGCTCCAGCGCCTTCAACCCGCCTTCGACGGTTTTGCCGGAGAAACCGAAGCCGCGGATCTTGCCTTCAGCCTTGAGCGCCTCGAGCGTCGCGTACACCGCTTCGTGCTCAAGGATGGCGATGTCGTTGCCATCGGAATGCACCAGCACCAGATCGATGAAGTCCGTTTCCAGACGTTGCAGACTGCGTTCCACGGACATCCGGGTGTGCGCTGCGCTGAAGTCGTGGCGAGACTCGCCGTTGGCGAACTCTTCACCGACCTTGCTGACAATCACCCAGTCCTGACGCTGACCCCGCAACAGTGGGCCGAGGCGTTCTTCGCTGCGGCCATAGGCCGGGGCGGTGTCGATCAGATTGATGCCCATGTCCCGAGAAAGTTTGAGCAGCCTGCGCGCGTCGTCGTCGTCGGGAATCTGGAAGCCGTTGGGGTATTTAACGCCTTGATCACGGCCGAGTTTGACGGTGCCCAGGCCCAACGGCGAAACCCTCAGGCCCGTGCTGCCCAATGGGCGTAGCAAGTCGTGCAGGGTCGCAATCGTCATGGCAGCAGTTGCTCCCAGGCCGGAACGCCCATGAGTGGTTTCGGCAGCGGCGGTAATGGCTCGGCGGCTTGCGGCTGGATACCGTCGCGTTGCAGCGAAGCGAACACGCGATCAGCGAAGTCCGGTGCCAGCGCCAGTTTGGTGGGCCAGCCGACCAACAGGCGCCCCTCTTCGGCGAGGAAGGCGTTGTCCGGGCGCGTCAGGCCGGTTTGCAGCGGTTCGGCACGGTCGACGCGCAAGGTCGCCCACTGCGTGGTGCTGAGGTCGATCCACGGCAACAACTGAGCGATTTCTTTTTGCGCCGTGGCGATCTGCTCGGCAGGCTCGCGAGCCACGCCTTCACTTTCGGCGATGTCGCCACCCATGTACCAGACCCACTGGCCGTCAGCGGCCGGATGGGTTGTCACGGTGATGCGCGGTTTGGTGCCGCCGCCCAGGCAGTGGGCGTACAGCGGTTTCAGACCCGGACCTTTGGCGATGATCATGTGCAGCGGACGGCGTTGCATGGCCGGTTGGCTCAAGCCCAGGGCGGTGAGCAGTTCAGCGGTACCGGCGCCGGCACTGAGGACGATGCGCTGGGCGCGGATTTCGCGACCGTCGACTTTCAGGCCGACCAGCACACCCGCTTCGAGCAGAGGCTCGATGGTGTGTCCGGCCAACAGGCCATCGCCGGCCAGATCGGCCAGACGCTGGATCAGGCCCGGCACATCCACCACCAGTTCGGCGAGACGATAGACCTTGCCCTTGAAACGCTTGTCTTGCAGGGCGGGTGGCAGTTGTTCACCTTTGACCTGATCGACACGGCCACGCACGGCTTTGCTGGCGAAGAAACTGGTGAGGTTGCCGGCGAGGGTGCCGGGCGACCATAGGTAATGAGCGTCGGACAGCAAGCGCACGCCGGACAGGTCCAGTTCGCCGTTACCGGCCAGCGCTTCACGCCAGCGCCGTGGCATATCGGCGATGGCTTCCGAGGCGCCGGTCAGCGCACCGTGCAGCGCGTACTTGGCGCCGCCGTGGATGATGCCTTGGGATTTCAGGCTCTGCCCGCCACCGAGGCTGGCACTTTCCACCAGCACGGTCGAAAAACCCTGACGACGCAGACGTGCATTCAGCCAGAGGCCGGCGACACCAGCGCCGACAATCAGAACGTCGGTGGAAATAACAGATGGCATGCAGCGACCTCAGAGTTCAAGACGAGGGCGCAGTATACAGACTCGGGAAAGAGGCGGATTTGTCGGTGATCAACAAGGCTGAGACAAGACCAATGTGGGAGCCTGCTCGCTCCCACAGGGATTGGAGTTGGCGTTAATGGCCGGCGGTTTTCGAGAAGAGCTGGATGACGACGACACCCAGGACAATCAACGCCATCCCCAGCATCGCCGGCAGATCCAGCTTCTGCCCGTAAACGAACAGCGCCGCGACACTGACCATGACGATGCCCATTCCGGCCCAAACGGCGTAAGCGACACCCACCGGCACCGTTCGCACCACCAGCGTCAGCATCCAGAAAGCGATGCTGTAGCCGACAATCACCAGAATCAGTGGCAGGGGTGTGCTGATGCCTTTGACCGCCTTCATCGAAACGGTGGCTATCACTTCGGCGCAAATGGCAATGGCCAGATAGACGTAGGCGTTCATGGTTCAAATCCTCATGGAAAATGTTGCTTGCTGAGGCGGCATTCTAGTGATTCCTCAGATGGGGTAAAGTCATTACCTATCTGTTATTGAGATAGGTTGGTGGATCAGCATGCAGTGGAATCTCGATCAGTTGCGGGTGTTTGTCGACGTCGCTGAGCAGCGCTCGTTCTCCGCCGTGGCGCGGCAGCAACGCAAGGCGCAGTCAGCCATCAGCAGTGCGATTGCCATGCTGGAGGACGACTTGGGTGTCAGCCTGTTCCAGCGTAGCAGCGGGCGTCAACCCAGCCTCACCGAAGCGGGTGAGGCACTGCTTGAAGAGGCGCGGGAAGTGTTGCGCCAATGCGAGCGCCTCAATGGTCGGGCCATGGCGATGATGCGCGGCCAGGAGGCGCAATTGCGGGTGGCTCAGGATGAGGCGATGCCGTACCAGGCGCTGCTGGAGAGTTTCGGCGCGTTGGCCGAGCATTTCCCCAGCCTGGAAGTGCAACTGACCAGCGCCGCCCAAGGCGAAGTGGCGCGCAAACTGGTGGAACACCGCGCCGATCTCGGGCTGCTGTTCTATCACGATGAAATCCCCGAGGCACTTGAACGTCGGGTACTGGGGCGCGTGGAGATGGTCACCGTCTGCGGGATCAACCATCCCTTGGCGACGCAGTCCTACGTCACCTGCCAGCAAATGGCGCAACATCGGCAACTGTTGATGTCGACGCAAACCAGTGTTTACCCCGGCAACGACCCGGCCAGCCCGCAAGTGTGGCGTGCCGACAGCTTCTATGTCATGGCCGAGTGGCTGGTGCGCGACCTGGGCTGGGCGTGGTTGCCACGGCATGTCGTGCAGTATTCGGCCTATCAGGGCTTGATGGTCGAGCTCGACAGCGAATGGACGCCGCCGGCGCTGGTGGTCGAACTGGTCTGGCGCCGCGACGAGCCGCTCGGCCCGGCCGCGCGCTGGCTGGCAGAGCGTTTTGCCGTGCACTTGCGGGCCATCGGCGACAAAAGTCGATAAACTCCGCCGCCATGAATAGAACTCTCTACACCGCGCTGTTTTACCTGGGGCTGCCATTGGTGGCGATTCGGCTATGGCTACGGGCGCGAAAAGCGCCGGCGTATGCCAAGCGGATTGGCGAACGTTTCTCTTATGGCATGCCGACGTTGCAACCGGGTGGCATCTGGGTGCACGCGGTGTCGGTGGGCGAAAGTATTGCGGCGGCGCCGATGATTCGCGCCTTGCTGCAACGTTATCCACAGTTGCCAATCACTGTGACCTGCATGACGCCGACCGGATCGGAGCGAATTCAGGCCCTGTTCGCCAACGAGCCGCGCATCCAGCATTGCTACCTGCCGTATGACTTGCCGTGTGCCGCAGCGCGTTTTCTGGAGCGTGCGCAGCCGAAGCTGGCGGTGATCATGGAAACCGAGCTCTGGCCCAATCACATTCATCAGTGCGCCAAACGCGGCATTCCAGTGGCGTTGGCCAACGGGCGATTGTCTGAACGTTCGGCCCGGGGTTATGGCCGTTTCAGCAAGCTGACCGCGCCAATGCTCGCCGAGATGAGTTTTTTTGCCGTGCAGACCGAAGCGGAAGCCCAGCGCTTCCGTGATCTGGGCGCGCGTCCTGAAACGGTCGAAGTGACGGGGTCGATCAAGTTCGACCTGACCATCGACCCGCAACTGCTGCAGCGCGCCGCCCAATTGCGCGGCCAGTGGCAAGCGCTGGAACGTCCGGTGTGGATCGCCGCCAGCACTCACGAAGGCGAAGACGAAGTGGTGCTCAACGCCCATCGTCAATTACTGGCCAGCTATCCGAATGCACTGTTGATTCTGGTGCCGCGTCATCCGGAGCGTTTCAGCACGGTGTTCGAGCTGTGCCAGCGCGAAGGCTTCGCCACGGTGCGCCGCTCCACCGACGCTAACGTCGCGGCTGAAACATCGGTGCTGCTCGGCGACACCATGGGCGAGTTGCTGTTTCTCTATGCCTTGGCCGACAGTGCGTTTGTCGGCGGCAGCCTGGTGCCGAACGGTGGGCACAACCTGCTGGAACCGGCCGCCTTGGCGAAACCTGTGATCAGCGGCCCGCACCTGTTCAACTTCCTCGACATCGCCGCGCAGATGCGTGAAGCCGGCGCGTTGGTTGAGGTGGATGATGCCGAAGGGCTGGCAGTGGAAGTGCGGCGCTTGTTCGAACTGCCGCGCGATGCGCAGCGCATGGCTGAGGCGGGGCTGAATGTGATGCGCCGCAATCAGGGGGCGTTGCAGCGTTTGTTGGATGGGTTGGGGCGCTTGATCAAGTAACCCTACACAAAAAAAGATCGCCGCCTGCTCCAGCTCACACCGCAGGCGGCGATTTTTTTTAAGGCCGCGCCTTGAGCTGCGCCTCAGCAGCCTTGGCCAGGTCCGGCGGCAGGAAGTCCTTGTCCGGGTTGTAGTCGGCTTTCAGATAGCGCGTCAGGTCCTGCAAGTCACCCGGGTTCAACGTGCCTGCTGCCTGCTTCAAGCGCAGGTTGTCGAGGATGTAGTCGTAGCGGGTGTTGTTGTAGTTGCGCACCGAGGTGTACAGCTGTCGCTGGGCATCGAGCACATCGACGATGTTGCGCGTACCCACTTGATAACCGATTTCCGTGGCTTCCACTGCGCTCTGGTTGGAGATGATCGACTGGCGGCGCGCCTGCACCTGCTCGACATCGGTGTTCACCGCACGGTGCAGGTTGCGAGTGTTCTCGACGACTTGCCGGCGCAGGGATTCGCGCTGTTGTTCGCTCTGATTCAGTTGCTCGTAAGACTGACGCACTTGCGAACTGGTCAGCCCGCCGCTGTAGATCGGGATGTTCAGTTGCAGCCCCAGCGTGCTCTGTTCGACGTTGCCACGGTACGGCGTGCCGAAGGCGTTCGGATTGGAGAACCCGAGGGCGTCGTTGTCACCCTTTTCGTATTTGGCCACGGCGTCGAGGGTCGGCAAGTGACCGGCCTTGCGTTGCTTCAACGTTTCCTCAGCCGAACTGACAGCAAAGTTGCTCGCCAGCAGATTGAGGTTCTGTTTCGCCGCCGTGTCGACCCAGGCCTTGGCGTCGTTCGGCGCTGGCGGCAGGATCGGCAGCGTGTGGACGATGCCTTGAATCGAGTTGTACTGACGGTTGGTCAGGGTGATCAGCGCTTCGAACGCATCATCGACCTGACGCTGGGCGACGATCCGGTTGGCCCGTGCGGTGTCGTAGCTGGCCTGCGATTGCAGCACGTCGGTCTTGTCCGACAGGCCGACATCGAAGCGCTCGTTGGACTGGTCGAGTTGGCGCTTGAACGCCGCTTCTTCCGCTTTGGTCGAGGCCAGGTTGTCCTGACTGCGCAGCACATTGAAGTAGCTTTCGGCCGATTGAAGGATCAGGTTTTGCTCAGTGGCAGACAGTTGCAGCGCCGCCTGTTCGTTGACGTCTTTGGCGGCCTGGTACTGGAACCAGCGATCAGCGCGGAACAAGGGCTGGGCCAGGGTCGCCTGATAGGAATGGGCGCTGCGGCTGGCGGTGGCCGAAGGCTGGTCGATCGAGGTGCGCACGTTGGCGACTTCGGCGCCACCGGACAGGTTCGGCAGCAGCCCGGCGCGGGCCTGCGGTACGACTTCTTTCTGTGCACCGTACTGGGCGCGAGCGGCGGCGAGGTCGGCATTGTTGTCGACCGCTTCCTGATAGACGCTGACCAGATCGGTTTTGGTCGACAAGGGCGCTTCTGCTGCCCAGGCCATTGCGTTGGACGCACAAGACACGGCAAGAGCCAGTGAAAGTTTGCGCAGCATGAGGCGATCCCTAGCAAATATTATGGAAATAATCCGGGTGTCAAAGGTAAGGCGCGGTCCACGCAGCGTCAAGGCGCAGCATGGCGTAGCGAGTGTAGTTGGGCATTGGGGCTGCAACAATCCTGCAAGCACCGGCAATTGCGCCATTCATCATGGTGTTTGCCGCGGTGTTGGCGTTCTTTGCCGCTTGTGTCTAGACTGGCCGGGTTCTTGTCGGGGTGCCTTGCTATGAGGCTGAGATCGAATAATTTCGGATCCCGTTGAACCTGATCAGGTTAGCGCCTGCGTAGGGAACAAGATTTCTCGTCACCCGGCGAGTCCTCTTGTGCTTCGTCCGGGATATTGTTCGACAATCGAACGCTCGACGACGATGCACAGCACCGGTCCTGGTGCGTCCGTGCCTTTCAGGTTCTGCTCCGACAATCCACTGCCTGGATGCTGTCTGGAGAGCCCGTGATGACGACAAAAGCAAAAAACGCGATCAACCTGAGTGACTCGGCCAAGGTCGACGAGCAATCGGTCAAGCCGTTCACCCGTTCGCAAAAAGTCTACGTTCAGGGCTCGCGCCCGGACATCCGCGTGCCCATGCGCGAAATCACCCTGGACGTGACCCCCACCGACTTCGGCGGCGAAATCAACGCGCCGGTCACTGTGTACGACACCTCCGGTCCGTACACCGATCCGAACGTGGTGATCGACGTGCGTAAAGGTTTGGCCGATGTGCGTTCGGCCTGGATCGACGACCGTGGTGACACCGAGCGCCTGGCCGGCCTGAGCTCCAGCTTCGGCCAGGAGCGCCTCGCCGACCCGGAACTGACCAAGCTGCGTTTCGCTCACGTCAACAACCCGCGCCGCGCCAAGGCCGGGGCCAACGTCAGCCAGATGCACTACGCGCGCAAAGGCATCATCACCGCCGAGATGGAATACGTCGCCATCCGCGAAAACATGAAGCTGCAAGAGGCCCGCGCCGCCGGCCTGTTGAACCAGCAACACGCCGGGCACAGCTTCGGCGCGAGCATCCCGAAAGAAATCACCCCTGAGTTCGTCCGCGAAGAAATCGCCCGTGGTCGCGCAATCATTCCGGCCAACATCAACCACGTCGAACTGGAACCGATGATCATCGGCCGTAACTTCCTGGTGAAGATCAACGGCAACATCGGCAACAGCGCCCTGGGGTCGTCCATCGAAGAAGAAGTGGCGAAACTGACCTGGGGCATTCGCTGGGGCTCGGACACCGTGATGGACCTGTCCACTGGCAAACACATTCACGAAACCCGCGAATGGATCATCCGCAACTCGCCGGTGCCGATCGGCACTGTGCCGATCTATCAGGCGCTGGAGAAGGTCAACGGCGTCGCTGAAGACCTGACCTGGGAGTTGTTCCGCGACACGCTGATCGAGCAGGCCGAGCAGGGCGTCGACTACTTCACCATCCACGCCGGTGTGCTGTTGCGCTATGTGCCGCTGACCGCCAAGCGGGTGACCGGCATCGTTTCCCGTGGCGGTTCGATCATGGCCAAGTGGTGCCTGGCGCACCACAAAGAGAACTTCCTCTACACCCACTTCGACGAAATCT
>NZ_JBIUWN010000045.1:35961-50264 GCF_044743485.1 Pseudomonas sp. NPDC087614
GTGTCCGCCGTTTTGCGCTCGGTCGTCGCCGTCTGCTTCTGGCTGGGCGACGGCCTGCGTCCGGGCTCGATTGCCGACGCCAACGACGAAGCGCAATTCGGCGAACTGGAAACCCTCGGCGAGCTGACCAAGATCGCCTGGAAGCACGATGTGCAATGCATGATCGAAGGCCCCGGTCATGTGCCGATGCAACTGATCAAAGAGAACATGGACAAGCAGCTCGAGTGCTGCGACGAGGCGCCGTTCTACACCCTCGGCCCGCTGACCACCGACATCGCGCCAGGTTACGACCACATCACCTCGGGCATCGGTGCGGCGATGATCGGCTGGTTCGGTTGCGCGATGCTGTGCTACGTGACGCCCAAAGAGCACTTGGGCTTGCCGAACAAGGATGACGTGAAGACCGGGATCATCACCTACAAGATCGCCGCGCATGCCGCCGACCTTGCCAAGGGCCATCCGGGCGCGCAGATCCGCGACAACGCTCTGAGCAAGGCGCGATTCGAATTCCGTTGGGAAGACCAGTTCAACCTCGGTCTGGACCCGGACACCGCCCGTTCGTATCACGATGAAACGCTGCCGAAGGACTCGGCGAAGGTCGCGCACTTCTGCTCGATGTGCGGGCCGAAATTCTGCTCGATGAAGATCACTCAGGAAGTCCGTGAGTACGCGGCCAACCAGCGTATCGAAGCGGTCGACGTGGATGTCGCCCGAGGCCTGGCGGAACAGGCCGAGCGGTTCAAGAAGGAAGGCAGTCAGCTGTACAAGAAGGTTTGATCTGACCTGAGATTTTCGGTGCCTGTACTGGCCTCTTCGCGAGCAAGCCCGCTCCCACATTTGAATCCAGTTGTTCACAGAGCTTGTGTTCACAGGAGATCCGGTGTGGGAGCGGGCTTGCTCGCGAAGGCGTCAGAACAGGCGCCAGGGGTCTCAATGACAAAAATACTCCTCCGAGATACCACCCTTGAGCATTCAACCCAGCACTTACTCCCCTGACCTTGCCGTACCCGCCGACAAGCGTGTATTCGGCGGTCGCGATCTGTTTTCCCTGTGGTTTTCCTTAGGCATCGGCCTGATGGTGTTGCAGACCGGCGCATTGCTCGCGCCGGGTCTGGGCCTGTCGGGTTCGCTGCTGGCCATTTTCCTCGGCACGCTGGTCGGCGTTCTGCTGCTGGCCGCTGTTGGCGTGATCGGCAGCGACACCGGCCTGTCGTCGATGGCCGCGCTGAAACTCAGCCTCGGTAACAAAGGCGCCAGCCTGCCGGCGCTGCTCAATTTGCTGCAACTGATCGGTTGGGGCTCATTCGAAATCATCGTCATGCGCGACGCCGCCAGCCTGCTCGGCACCCGTGCGTTCAGCGAAGGTTCGCTGGGGTCGAATCCGGTGTTGTGGACGCTGGTTTTCGGCGCTCTGGCGACATTGCTTGCGGTCAGCGGGCCGCTGACGTTCGTGCGCAAGGTTCTGCGTAAGTGGGGCATTTGGCTGCTGTTGGCCGCATGCCTCTGGCTGACCTGGAACCTGTTCGCCAAGGCCGATCTGGCTGCTCTCTGGGCGCGTGCCGGCGATGGTTCGATGCCGTTCGCCGTGGGCTTCGACATTGCCATCACCATGCCACTGTCGTGGTTGCCGCTGATTGCCGACTACTCGCGTTTCGGCAAACGGGCCAAGAGCGTTTTCGGCGGCACCGCCATCGGTTTCTTCGTCGGCAATTTCTGGCTGATGAGCCTGGGCGTCGCTTACACATTGGCGTTCGCGCCGAGTGGTGAAGTCAACGCGCTGTTGCTGGCCCTGGCTGGCGCCGGTCTGGGGATTCCGTTGTTGCTGATTTTGCTGGACGAGTCGGAAAACGCGTTCGCCGACATTCACTCGGCCGCGGTGTCCAGCGGGATTCTATTGCGCTTGAAAGTCGAGCATCTGGCCTTGGCCATCGGCGCGATCTGCACGCTGATCGCACTGCTGGCGCCATTGGCGCAATACCAGAATTTCCTGCTGCTGATCGGCTCGGTGTTTGCGCCGCTGTTCGGCGTGGTGCTGGTGGATCACTTCATCTTGCGCAAGCGCAGCACTCGGGTTGCGTCAGCCGCATTGCGCTGGCCGGCGCTGTTGGCCTGGCTCGGTGGTGTGAGCACCTATCACTTGCTGGCGAATCTGTACCCGGATGTCGGCGCAACCCTGCCAGCGCTGGTGCTGGCAGGGCTGCTGCAACTCGTGCTCGGCCGGGCTTTCAGTTACGGCCGGGGAACAGCTCAGGCTTGAGAATGCCGTTCAGGCGCGGATAAGGGATCTTCAGTTCGACGTGACCCAGCGCGTAAGGCGCGATGGTGCTCACGTCGTACTTGAGGATTACGCCACCGTAGGTCAGCGCCACGTTCGGGGTTTTCTTGAACGGCCAGCTCGAAACGAATTCCGCTTCCTGATCGAGCTTGGTGCTGATCAGCCAACTGTTGTGCGCCACCTGCGCAGCCTTCCAGAACGCGTCCTCCTGACCTGGCATCAGCATGTCCGACAGGTTCAGCACTTTGTGCTGCTGGCGCGAATAGTTGATGAAACCGCGACCCGGTGTGCCATGGGCGCCGCCGGTGTCGAGGTAGCTCGACAATTCGATGATCACCAAGCCGTCATGCTGCTCGCGTACTTTGGCTTGCAGATAACTGCTGTTGCGTGGGCCGGCAGTATTCAAGAACTGCTCGCGGTAGGCCGCCAGGGTTGGCGCCACCGATGGGTTCTGTTCGGTGCCGGTCATTTGCAGCAGGCGTTTTTCGATGATGCCGTCCAGGGCAGGCTCTGCCGCGAAATGTACGGTATCGATATTCACCAGCGGGCAGTCGGGGCTGGAACACCCAGGCTTGAGCTGTTCCGACGCATCGCGGGTGGTTTCCAGGGGCGTGCGGTAGTTGGGCTGGAACAGGCTCGCGCACGCGCCCAGGGTCAGGGCGATGGCGGCCACGGAGGCAATTTTGAAAAGCGACATGGGCGTCCTTTCTGAAACAGGGGAAGGCAAAAAGATATCCGCTTCGACTCTCACCGAAGCAGTCAGTTCGCCACTAAGCTAATTAGAGTGGGTTTCGCCTTCACCGTCCATCCCGCTGACGGTAAAGGGGCTGCATCAAACGATGCGGGCGCGTTAGGATGGCGCGAAGTCGAGGTTGCAAGTCACAAAAAGGAACCTCGTAATGGATTTGCAGTAAAGAGGATGCTCATGACTGACGTTGCCAACGCCATTCCAACCGCCGTCGATATCGTGCGGCGCGAAAAATGCTACGAGGGCTTTTACAAGCTCGACCGTTTGCACCTGCGCCATGAATTGTTCGCGGGTGGCATGAGCCGCGAAATCAACCGCGAAGTGTTCGTACGTCACGATGCCGTCTGCATGCTGCCTTACGATCCGCAGCGCGACGAAGTGGTGCTGATCGAGCAATTTCGCGTCGGCGCCATGGGCAAGGCCAGCAACCCTTGGCTGGTTGAGTTGGTCGCTGGTCTGATCGACAAGGACGAGCAACCGGAAGAAGTTGCTCACCGCGAGGCGCAGGAGGAAGCTGGGCTTGACATCAAGGCCCTGTGGCCGATGACCAAGTATTTCCCGTCGCCGGGCGGCAGCAACGAGTTTGTGCATTTGTATCTGGGGCGTTGCGAAACCGCAGGTGTGGGCGGCCTGCATGGGCTGGAGGAAGAGGCCGAAGATATCCGCGTCACGGTCTGGGCGTTTGAAGATGCCTTGCAGGCTGTACGCGATGGACGTATTGCCAATGCGGCGAGCATCATCGCTCTGCAATGGCTGGCGCTGAACCGTGCCGAAGTGAGGGGGTTATGGTTGTAAACAAGCTGCGCGATCGTTATCGAGTCGACCTCGTGGGGCTGCAAGCCGCCTGCGAGGCCAACTACGCGCGCCTGATGCGACTGGTGCCGGACATGCGTAACGACCCGGAGGCGCGACGCATCGCCGTGACTCAGGGCGAGCAGATGCTCGGCGTGCTGGCCCTTGAAGTGCTGCAAACCTGTCCTTACACCACCACGTTGCAGGTGCGTCAGGAACACAGTCTGCCGTGGCTGCCGGTGCCGCAACTGGAAGTGCAGGTCTATCACGACGCGCGCATGGCCGAGGTCATCAGCGCCGAACATGCACGACGCTTTCGCGGCATCTATCCTTACCCGAACGCCGCGATGCATCAGCCGGATGAAAAGGCTCAACTCAATCTGTTTCTGGGGGAGTGGTTGAGTCATTGCCTGGCCTTGGGGCATGAGTACGAAGTCGTACGCTAGTTGTGAACTGCGTCCGGTTCACAGGTTTCCCCTTTCAGTGATCCCCCAGCATAATTGCGGCACTCAACCGATTCCGTGCTTTTGCCCTGGGAGAACGCCTTGCCGAGCGTATCCGCATTGACCACCGCCGATCCGGCGCTGCTGGTGCAGTTATCCGACAGTCATCTGTTCGCCGAAGCGGACGGTGCGCTGCTGGGCATGAACACCCGCCAGAGCCTGCAAAAAGTCATTGAGTTGGTGCTGGCGCAGCAACCGCAGATCGATCTGGTGCTGGCCACTGGCGATATTTCGCAGGACGGCACACTGGCGTCGTACCAACAGTTTCGCCAGATGAGTGCGCAGATCAATGCCCCTGCGCGCTGGATTCCCGGCAATCACGATGAACCGCAGATCATGGCGCAAGCGGCAGTGCACAGTGCCCTGCTGGAGTCAGTGGTCGATGTCGGCAACTGGCGCGTGACCTTGCTCGACTCGGCGGTGCCGGGTTCTGTGCCCGGTTACCTGCAGGACGATCAATTGCAGTTGCTCGCCCGCTCGTTGAGTGAGGCACCGGAACGCCATCATCTGGTGTGTTTCCACCATCATCCGGTGCCAGTGGGGTGTGCCTGGGCGGAGCCGATCGGTTTGCGCAATCCCGAGGCGTTTTTCGAGGTGCTGGATCGTTTTCCACAGGCGCGTGCGGTGCTGTGGGGGCATGTGCATCAGGAAGTCGACCGAGAGCGCAACGGCGTGCGGCTGATGGCTTCCCCGTCGACCTGCATTCAGTTCGAGCCAAACAGTGAAGACTTCAAGGTTGGCGAACAGGCGCCGGGGTATCGCTGGTTGCGGCTGTTGCCAGACGGGCGGCTGGAGACTGGCGTCGAGCGGGTCACGGATTTCGCCTTCACTGTCGATTACGGTTCAAACGGTTACTGAGGCCGCACCGAAGGCATCCTTACAAACACCCACGATCCCCTCGACTCCCTGTAAACTCCGCTATCTTTCGCCGACACTCAGGGAGCTCAAATGTCCGGTTCGATCCTCTATATCCACGGTTTCAACAGCGCGCCGGCCTCGAAAAAGGCCTGTGAGCTGGTCGCGGTGATGGAGCGGCTGGGTTTGAGCGGGCAACTGCAGGTTCCGGCCTTGCATCACCATCCGCGCCAAGCCATCGGTCAGTTGGAGCAAGCGATTGCCGAGCTGGGCCGGCCGCTGCTGGTGGGAAGCTCACTCGGCGGCTACTATGCGACTCACCTGGCCGAGCACCATGGCCTGAAAGCGTTGCTGGTCAACCCGGCCGTCAGTCCGCATCGGATGTTCGACGGCTATCTGGGAACGCAGAAAAACCTGTATACCGATGAAACCTGGGAATTGACCCACGACCATGTGACGGCCCTGGCCGAGCTGGAAGTGCCGGCGCCCCAGGATGCGCAGCGGTATCAGGTGTGGTTGCAGACCGGCGACGAAACACTGGATTATCGCCTCGCCCAGCACTATTACCGGGCCTGCGCCTTGCGCATTCAGGCCGGCGGCGACCATGGTTTCCAGGGTTTTGCCGGGCAATTGCCAGCCTTGTTGAGTTTTGCCGGCATTGGCGCCGATGTGTATCAGGCAATCGATTTCACCGCACTGTGAAGTCTTGCCCCTCTTTCATGAATGACTGACGACGAGACCCTATGGCCACTCCCAGCGCTAGTTCTTATAACGCCGACGCCATCGAAGTCCTCTCGGGCCTCGACCCGGTGCGCAAACGCCCCGGCATGTACACCGACACCAGTCGGCCGAACCACCTCGCCCAGGAAGTCATCGACAACAGTGTCGACGAAGCCCTGGCCGGCCACGCCAAATCGGTACAGGTCATCCTGCACGCCGACCACTCGCTGGAAGTCAGCGACGACGGCCGTGGCATGCCGGTCGACATTCACCCGGAAGAGGGTGTGTCAGGCGTCGAGCTGATCCTCACCAAGCTTCATGCGGGCGGCAAGTTTTCCAACAAGAACTACCAATTCTCCGGCGGTCTGCACGGGGTGGGTATTTCCGTGGTCAACGCCTTGTCGACCGAAGTCCGGGTTCGCGTCAAGCGTGACGGCAACGAATACCAGATGACCTTCAACGACGGCTTCAAGGCCTCGGAACTGGAAATCGTCGGTACCGTCGGCAAGCGCAATACCGGTACCAGCGTGTACTTCGCGCCGGACCCGAAATACTTCGATTCACCGAAATTTTCCATCAGCCGCCTCAAGCACGTCCTCAAGGCCAAGGCCGTTCTGTGCCCGGGGCTGCTGGTCAGTTTTGAAGACAAAGGCACCGGCGAGAAAGTCGAGTGGCATTACGAGGACGGCCTGCGCTCCTATCTGGTCGACGCGGTCAGCGAATTTGAACGCCTGCCGGACGAACCGTTCTGCGGCGCTTTCGCCGGTAATAAAGAAGCGGTCGACTGGGCCCTGCTGTGGTTGCCGGAAGGTGGCGACGCGGTGCAGGAAAGCTACGTCAACCTGATCCCGACGGCGCAGGGCGGTACCCACGTCAATGGTTTGCGTCAGGGCTTGCTTGATGCGATGCGCGAGTTCTGCGAATTCCGCAGCCTGCTGCCGCGCGGTGTGAAACTGGCGCCGGAAGACGTCTGGGAGCGCATCGCCTTCGTGCTGTCGATGAAGATGCAGGAGCCGCAATTCTCCGGCCAGACCAAAGAGCGTCTGTCATCGCGTGAAGCGGCGGCGTTCGTTTCCGGTGTGGTCAAGGATGCTTTCAGCCTGTGGCTTAACGCCAACCCGGAAACCGGTCTGGCGTTGGCCGAACTGGCGATCAACAACGCCGGCCGTCGTCTCAAGGCCAGCAAGAAAGTCGAGCGCAAGCGCGTCACTCAGGGGCCGGCACTGCCGGGCAAACTCGCTGACTGCGCCGGGCAGGACCCGATGCGTTCCGAACTGTTCCTGGTCGAAGGTGATTCCGCCGGCGGTTCCGCCAAGCAAGCCCGGGACAAAGAGTTTCAGGCGATCCTGCCGTTGCGCGGCAAGATCCTCAACACCTGGGAAGTCGACGGCAGCGAAGTGCTCGCCAGCCAGGAAGTGCACAACATCGCCGTGGCCATCGGTGTCGATCCGGGCGCGGCGGACATGAGCCAGTTGCGCTACGGCAAGATCTGCATTCTCGCCGACGCCGACTCTGACGGCCTGCACATCGCAACCTTGCTCTGCGCGTTGTTCGTCCAGCATTTCCGCCCGTTGGTGGATGCCGGTCACGTCTACGTCGCGATGCCGCCGCTGTACCGTATCGACCTCGGCAAAGAGATCTACTACGCCCTCGACGAAGCCGAACGTGATGGGATTCTTGACCGTCTGGTGGCCGAGAAAAAACGCGGCAAACCACAGGTCACCCGATTCAAAGGTCTGGGTGAAATGAACCCGCCGCAGTTGCGTGAAACCACCATGGACCCCAACACCCGGCGTCTGGTGCAACTGACGCTGGGCGAAGATTTCGCCCAGACCTCGGAAATGATGGACATGCTGCTGGCGAAGAAACGCGCCGGTGATCGCAAGGCTTGGCTCGAATCCAAAGGCAACCTCGCCGAGGTGCTGGCCTGATGCGGTTTGGCTGGGCCTTGGCGGGTGCGTTGCTGCTGAGTGCGATGGGCGTGTCGGCCGAGCCGTTGCAGGAGTTGCGCGTGCTTTCCGAGCACCCGGTCGACGGCATGCGCGGCGGTAACCTGTCGGGGCTGGCGATGTGTGGCAGCGAGTTGTGGACGGTGTCGGACCGCGATGACGACCAGATTTATCGGCTCAATACCGCCGATCAGGTCTGGCAGGCCGAAGCCTTGCACATCGACGTGCCCGAAGTGCCGGAGACCGGTTTGCCGTGGGGGTTGCGCTCGCGCAGTTGGGCCGCGTCGTTCGTGCGCGGTGGCGATCTGGATTTCGAAGGCATCACCTGCGACAGCGCTGGCAATCGCTACATCGTCAGCGAAGGCCATGCAGCGGTATTGCAGGTGCCCGTCAATGGCCCGGCCAACTGGCTGAAAATCTCGCCGATGATGGTTCGCGAAGCGCGGGCCAGCGGCATGCTCCTGCATTTCAATGCGATATTCGAAGGCCTGGCGATCAACCCGGCAGGCGATCAGATGTGGCTGGCGGCCGAACGGCAAAGCCGTGGCTTGCTCAAGATCAAGCGCCAGCAGACGGTGTGGGATTGCGACGGTCGTTGCGTGCTGCTCAGCGAGAGTGGCAAGGAGATGCAGCCGCCGCAGTTCCCGGATGCCAAAGCGGTCGATCGGGACTTTTCCGACCTTTCGTTGTTCAACGGCAAACTGTTTACCCTTGAACGCAACGCCTTCCAGATATGTCGTCGCGATGCGCAAACAGCCAAGATCGAGCGTTGCTGGTCGTATGCGGCCGAACTGTTGCAGGCCAACCGCCAATACTCACAGAGCTACGGGCTGGAAGAGGCACTGATCGTCGATGCTGAGGGTGCGTGGATCGGCGTCGACAATAATTTTGGCCCGCGTGCCGACGGTGAGGTTCGGCCGGTCGTCTGGCGGTTCGCCGCACCTGACGGTGGCTGGAGCGCCAAGCCTTGAGCCTGCAACCACCGGGCAAGCGCGCCGGGCGGGTGCTGATGATCCTGGCCTGGTGCGCTGCGCTTTTTCTGGCCACGCGGTTTTTCGGCCAGTGGGAACAACGCCAGCAGAATCCGAACGTGGTGGTGAGTTCGCAGCAGGGCGAAGGTTATATCGAAGTGAAGCTGGCCGGTAACGCCCAGGGGCATTTTGTCGCCAGCGGCCAGATCAACGGCGAGCCGGTTGAATTCCTGCTCGACACCGGCGCAACCGATGTGGCGATCCCGGCGGATCTGGCCGAGCGTTTGAAGCTGCAAGAGGGTTTTGGTGTGACCCTGAGCACGGCCAATGGCCTGAGCCAGGGCTATCGTACAAAAATTGACCGCCTGCAACTGGGCGACATCGTGCTGCGGGACGTCCGCGCACTGGTGGCGCCAGGCTTGCAGGGTGATCAGGTGCTGCTCGGGATGAGCGCCCTGAACAAACTTGAATTTACTCAGCGCGGTGGCACCATGCTGCTGCGCCAGACAACGAACCGATGAGGCCCGCATGAGCGACATCCTTGCAGACAGCTTAGACGGCGTAGAGCGCCGCTCGCTGGCTGACTTCACCGAAAGTGCCTACCTCAACTACTCCATGTACGTGATCATGGACCGTGCCTTGCCGCATATCGGCGATGGCCTGAAACCGGTGCAGCGTCGCATCATTTATGCGATGAGCGAACTGGGGCTGGACGCTGACTCCAAACACAAGAAGTCGGCGCGTACCGTCGGTGACGTACTCGGTAAGTTCCACCCCCACGGCGACTCGGCGTGCTACGAAGCGATGGTGCTGATGGCTCAGCCGTTCAGCTATCGCTACACGCTGGTCGACGGCCAGGGTAACTGGGGTGCGCCGGATGATCCCAAGTCCTTCGCGGCCATGCGTTACACCGAGGCTCGCCTGTCGCGTTATTCCGAAGTGCTGCTCAGCGAACTGGGCCAGGGCACCGCGGACTGGGGGCCGAACTTCGACGGCACCCTGCAGGAACCGCTGGTATTGCCAGCGCGTCTGCCGAACATTCTGCTCAACGGTACCACCGGCATCGCCGTGGGCATGGCCACCGACGTACCGCCGCACAACCTGCGCGAAGTCGCCACGGCGTGCGTGCGCTTGCTTGATGAGCCCAAAGCCACGGTCGAGCAACTCTGTGAACACATCCAGGGCCCGGACTATCCGACCGAAGCGGAAATCATCACGCCGCGCGCCGACCTGCTGAAAATGTACGAAACCGGCAAGGGCTCGGTGCGCATGCGCGCCGTGTACCACGTCGAGGACGGCGACATCATCGTCACCGCGCTGCCGCATCAGGTCTCCGGGGCCAAAGTGCTGGAGCAGATCGCCGCGCTGATGCAGGCCAAACCGTCGAAAGCGCCGCAGATCGCCGACCTGCGCGACGAATCCGACCACGAAAATCCGTGCCGCATCGTGATTATCCCTGTCAACAGCCGCGTCGATCACGAAGCGCTGATGCAGCATCTGTTCGCCAGCACCGAGCTGGAGTCGACCTACCGGGTCAACGTCAACATCATCGGCCTGGACGGCAAGCCACAGCTCAAAAACCTGCGCGCCTTGCTGGTCGAATGGCTGGAGTTCCGCGTGCAGACCGTGCGTCGCCGCTTGCAATTTCGTCTCGACAAGGTCGAGCGTCGTCTGCACCTGTTGGACGGTTTGCTGATTGCCTACCTCAATCTGGATGAAGTGATCCACATCATCCGTACCGAGGAACACCCCAAAGCCAAGCTGATCGAGCGCTTCGCCCTCAGCGAGATTCAAGCCGACTACATCCTCGACACCCGTCTGCGTCAATTGGCGCGACTGGAAGAAATGAAGTTGCGCGACGAGCAGGACGAACTGCTCAAGGAACAAGCCAAGCTGCAAGCGCTGCTGGGCAGCGAAGCCAAGTTGAAGAAACTGGTGCGCACCGAGCTGATCAAGGACGCCGAAACCTATGGCGACGACCGCCGCTCGCCAATCGTGGAGCGCGCCGAAGCCAAGGCGTTGACCGAGCACGATCTGCTGCCGAACGAGAAAGTAACAGTCGTGTTGTCGGAAAAAGGCTGGATCCGTTCGGCCAAAGGTCATGACATCGATGCCACCGGCCTTTCGTACAAGGCAGGCGACGGCTTCAAGACCTCGGCAGCGGGACGCTCCAACCAGTTTGCGGTGTTTATCGACTCCACCGGCCGCAGCTATTCGGTCGCCGCGCACACGTTGCCGTCGGCGCGTGGCCAGGGCGAGCCGTTGACCGGCCGTCTGACGCCGCCACCGGGCGCATCGTTCGAATGCGTGATGATGCCGGAAGACGACGCGCTGTACGTGATCGCTTCCGACGCCGGTTACGGATTCGTGGTCAAAGGCGAAGACCTGCAAGCCAAGAACAAGGCCGGTAAAGCCCTGTTGAGCCTGCCGAACAACGCCAAAGTGATCGCACCGCGTCCGGTGACCGATCGTGAACAGAACTGGCTGGCCTCGGTCACGACCGAAGGTCGCCTGCTGATTTTCAAAATCAGCGATCTGCCACAATTAGGTAAGGGCAAGGGCAACAAGATCATCGGTATTTCCGGTGAGCGCGTGGCCAGTCGCGAAGAATATGTCACGGACATCGCCGTGCTTGCGGAAGGCGCAACACTGGTGTTGCAGGCCGGGAAACGGACACTGTCGCTCAAAGCCGACGACCTCGAACACTACAAAGGCGAGCGTGGTCGCCGTGGCAATAAACTGCCGCGTGGCTTCCAGCGAGTCGATGCACTGCTCGTCGAAAACCTCAATTAGGCGTCCCAGAGCGCTCGATCTACGATTTAACGCGTAGATCGACGCTTTGGCGCTGGAGTCGGAACGCATATTCACGGATGATATGGCCTTTCAAGCGCCGGCGTGGCCGAGCGTTCTTCATATTTATTGAGTATTTTCACTGTGGTCAGCCGAGTGGCGGCCACCTGGACGGGATGATGACTGCTCTGCGCCCCCTTATTTTCCTGCTCGCCGGCGTTCTTGGCCTGGCGGGTTGCAGCGTACACCAGCCGGTGTCGCTGTATCAGCTGGACAGCGGAAGTCCGGTTCAGCCTGCGCAAAGCGCAGGCATGGCGGTTTTGTTGGGCCCTGTAGTCGTCGCCGACTACCTGCAACGTGAAACCCTGCTGCAACGTCAACCGGACGGCAGTCTGCAAGCGGCGACCGATGGTCGTTGGGCCGGCAGCCTTTCGTCGGATATCGACCAGTTGCTGCTGCGTCAGGTTGCCGGTCATCTGGACAGCCAGCGCGTGGTATTGGCGCCGGCCACTCAGGGCTTCACCCCGGATGTGCAGGTATTGCTGACCATCACGCGTCTGGACTCCGGCGAGAAACAACCGGCGATTCTCGATGCGCAATGGCGATTGATCGACCGTCGTGGAAAGGTGCGCGATAACCGTATCGTCCACCTGCAAGAACTGCACGCCGGTAGCACGGCTTCGCAGGTTCAGGCACAGGGGATTCTGTTGCAGCGGTTGGCCGATCAACTGTCGGTGGCGCTCAAACCGCTGGCCAATCAGCCGCCGGTGGTCGAGGCGCAGCGTAAACCGGCACCGAAACCGGCAGCGCCTTCGGAAGCCGACAAGCAGCCGAAGATCCCGATGGCTTCGCCGATTCGCACCGATATGGAAGTGTTCCGCTTCTAAGTCTGGTTTGAGTCAAGACAAAGCCCGCCTTGTGCGGGCTTTGTTGTGTCTGCTGTCTGGCGATTTGTGGTCAGGCGTCTAGCCCCTTCGCGAGCAAGCCCGCCCCCACAAGGGTTCTGGTGTTTGCGGTTCCCCTGTGGAAGCGTGCTTGCTCGCGAAGGGGTCGGATCAGGCTACGAAAAAGCCCGCAGACAATCACTCATCTGCGGGCTCCTTTACAGCGGGGTCAGACCTCAGGCCCGGCGCTCATGCATCCGCGCCAGTTGCCGCTCCAGCATCGATGGATAAGGCTCCATCAACCGCTCGACACAGCACGCCCCCTCGGGACTGGCGATCGGGCGAATCCGTGCACGCTGACGGATTAGCGCGTCATCACTGATCTTGCGTTCAACCAGCAGCAAATTGCGGCTGTGCTGTGACAAGGCCAGCGCGTCCTGGGCCGAATCGGTGAGCAGCAGATCAATCTGGCTCAGGCCGAACAACTCATCACCCAGGGTCAGGCCCAGTTGCAATTGCAGGGTAATGCCACTGTCCGCGACTTCAATCTGCAACTGATGGCCCAGCGCTCGCAGTAACTCGCCGCAGCAGATCGCGTTGGTCAGGTAGTCGTCGCCACTGTCCTCGGTGTGGAACAGCATCAGCGTGCTGCCATCGTTCAGGGTTTCGATCTCGCCTTGATACAGCGAAGCGGCTTGATCGAGGCAATCGCGGTAGCGCTTTTGCAACTCTTCCAGACGGGTCCGAGGCAAACGGCGCAGTTGCTCCTGCGAGCCCAGTTGCACGGCCAGTACTGCCGTGTGCTGAGGCACGCTTGGCGTGGCCTGGCGAATCGGCGGTTGCGCGGTTTCATTCAAGGACTCGTCGCGCAGGTCGGCGAAGGCGTCGTCGTCCTCATCGTCTTCGACGGTGCTGACCACCCGGCGTGCCGCAGGCTTTTGCGCGGCCATCGGCCGGCTCTCGTCGAAGCTCGGGTCGCGCAGGTTACGCACTTCGAACTCGGTCTCGTCGTCTTCGAACTCGGGCTCCGGTTCTGGCTCGGGTTCAACAGGCTCGGGGGCATAGTTGGCGTGTAACTGACGGGCCAGATCGCCGATCTCGTCCTGACGCTCGATGCCCGGGGTGTACTCATCGATCCGGCGCAGCCATACGCGCAGTTGCAGGAGCGGCGTGGAGATGTGCCGACCCAGCCGCAGGCTCAGGGCCAACGACAGCGCCAACAGAATCGCACTCAAGATGCCCATGCTCTGCAGGCTGATGGTCATCGGCTGCTGGAACTGATCCATGTCCAGGCTGATGCGCAGTTGCCCGGCGGTCACGTCCTGAAAAGTGATCTTGCTTTCGTACATGCCTTCGGCTTCGCCCAGCAGGCTGTGCTTGGGGCGCTGACCGGACTCGGCGAGGATGCGGTTATCCACGCTGTAAATGGCGGCGTGGGCCACCAGTTTGTTTTTGGTCAGATTATTGAGCAGTACGTTGAGGCTGAGGATGTCGTTGGACACCAGCAGCTCCGTGGCGGAGGTGGCGGTCTGCGTGGTCAGGCTTTCGCCCAGCGCATCGGCTTGTTCGTGCATGGCCTGCTTGAATTGCAAACCCATCACGCCGGCATAGATCACCAGGGCCAGAGCGACCAGGATCACGTTATGGCTGGCAATGCGCAATGCAATCGGTACACGGCGGTGGCGCAGTGCACGGAAGATCAGCAGGAAGAAGTTATCGGTTTTAACTGGCGTGGGCCGGTTCACTGAGCTCGGCTCTTTTGTCCGTGAAGTTGACGCGCAGTATAGCGACAGGCCCTAGACCGGCAAAGCGCTCG
>NZ_JBIUWN010000046.1:0-32491 GCF_044743485.1 Pseudomonas sp. NPDC087614
GCCGCTACCATGGGTTCGCCATGTCGACATGAGATGAAGTAGATCGCCGCGAATACTACCGTATCGAGGACACGATCGCACTGGAAATTAGGCCCCTGTCTGCTCCCGAAGCCGCAGGCCAGGAAGTGTTGCAGGATGCTTCCCCACTCTTCAACCTGCTCAGCGAACTGCACCTGAGTGAATTCGAGTCGCAGCACCTGTTGCGCCAGATCAGCGAACGCGACAGGGCCATCGCTGCGTTCCTGAAATCGCAGAACAAGCGCATCGACCTGCTTAGTCAGGTGGTCGCCCTGACCGTGCTCGGCCACATCGGCGAGCCGCAACCGGTGATCATCTCCGAAGGCGGGATCGACTTTCAGTACCCGACGCTGATTGCGGTCGGTGCGCACCTGTCGGTGAAACTGGTGCTGATGCCTCAGGCGCTGGGCCTGCTGCTGCGCGCCCGCGTCACCCATTGCGACCGCAAGGGTGACGGCTATGACGTCGGCACCGAGTTCGAACACCTGACCGATGCCCAGCGGCAGTTGCTCGCCCGCTATATCTTGCAGAAGCAGGCTCAGGAACGACGTCTGGCCCGCGAACAGAACGAATCTGGCATTTAAATTAAGGAAGCACCGTGACCCTCATCTACGGCCACCGCGGCGCCAAGGGCGAAGCACCGGAAAACACCCTGACCAGCTTTCAGGAATGTCTCAAGCACGGCGTACGCCGTTGCGAACTGGATCTGCACCTGTCCAAGGACGGCGAGTTGATGGTCATCCATGACCCGACGCTCAAGCGCACCACCGAGCGGCGCGGCAAAGTGGTCGAACACACTGCCGCCGAACTGGTGACCTACGACGCGCGCAAGGGCGGCCCGGGCTGGATCAAGCCGTGCCCGATTCCGACGCTGGAAGAGTTGTTCGAGAAGTGCGATTTCGAACACTGGCAACTGGAAGTCAAAAGCGCTTCACGCACCCGTGCTGCGACCACGGTACTGGCGATTCGAGAAATGGCTCAACGCCACGGTTTGCTGGACAAGATCACGATTACTTCGAGTTCGCGAGAAGTACTGAAGGCCGCACAGGATCTGGTGCCGGACGTGTCGCGCGGCCTAGTAGCCGAGTACGCCTGGCTCGATCCGTTGAAGGTCGCCCAGAATTATGGCTGTGAGATTCTGGCGCTGAACTGGACGCTGTGTACGCCGGAACGCCTGCAAAAGGCGCAGCGTCAGGGGCTGCATGTGTCGGTATGGACCGTCAACGAGCCTGCGCTGATGCGCAGACTCGCCGACTTCGGCGTTGACAGCCTGATTACAGACTTTCCCGGTTTGGCCACTGCCACCCTCGAGAATTGCTGAAATCGGTCTCCCCGGCCGGCTCAGGCCACCGGCCGGAGCCCGTCAAAAAAGCCGGTTGAGGCCATCGTACGCCGCTACCCGATAGGCTTCGGCCATGGTCGGGTAGTTGAACGTCGTGTTGACGAAGTACTTCAGGGTATTCAACTCGCCCGGCTGGCTCATGATCGCCTGACCGATGTGCACGATCTCCGACGCCTGATAACCAAAGCAGTGAACGCCCAGCACTTGCAGGGTTTCACGGTGGAACAGGATTTTCAGCATGCCTTGCGGCTCGCCGGCAATCTGCGCTCGCGCCATGCTCTTGAAGAACGCTTTGCCGACTTCGTACGGCACTTTGGCCTGGGTCAGTTCCTGCTCGTTCTTGCCGATCGAACTGATCTCCGGAATCGTGTAGATACCGGTCGGCACGTCATTTACAAAGCGCCAGCTACCATTATCAACGATGCTGCCGGCCGCCGAACGACCCTGGTCGTGGGCGGCACTGGCCAGGCTCGGCCAGCCGATCACGTCACCCGCACCGTAAATGTTCGGCACGCAGGTGTGATATGCCTCGTCGACTTCGATCTGACCACGGCTATTGACCTTCACGCCGATGTTTTCCAGACCCAACTGATCGGTGTTGCCGGTACGGCCGTTGCACCAGAGCAAGGCGTCGGCCTTGATCTTCTTGCCGGACTTGAGGTGCAGGATCACGCCGTTATCGACGCCTTCCACACGCTCGTAGTCTTCGTTGTGACGCACGGTGATGTTGTTGTTGCTGAAGTGGTAGCTCAACGCCTGGGAGATTTCCGAGTCGAGGAAGCTCAGCAATTGACCGCGGTTATCCACCAGCTCAACCAGTACCCCCAGACCACTGAAGATCGAAGCGTATTCGCAACCAATCACGCCCGCGCCGTAGACGATCAGTTTGCGCGGTGTGTGGCCGAGGCTGAGGATGGTGTCGCTATCGTAGATACGCGGGTGGTGGAAATCGATGTCGGCCGGGCGATAAGGACGCGAGCCGGTGGCGATGATGATGTGCTTGGCCACCAGTTTCTCGACCACACCGTTGGCGCAGACCACTTCGATGGTTTGCTCGTCGGCGAAGCTGCCAGTACCAAAGAACACGTCGACGCGGTTACGGGCGTAGTAGCCGGTACGCGAGGCGACTTGTTTGGCAATGACTTTTTCGGCGCTTTTCAACACATCCGGGAAGGAGAACCAGCGCGGCTCACCGATCGCCCGGAACATCGGGTTGGTGTTGAACTGCATGATCTGCCGCACCGAGTGACGCAGTGCCTTGGACGGGATGGTGCCGAGGTGGGTGCAGTTGCCGCCGACCTGACGACGGCTGTCGACCATCGCGACCTTGCGCCCTGCTTTGGCGGCGTTCATTGCCGCGCCTTCTCCCGCTGGGCCAGAACCCAGTACCACCACGTCGTAGTTGTAGACAGCCATGCGTACTCCTCAGAACAGGCCGAGGTGCCAGCAGCACCTGCGGCTAAATCACGCCGAATGGCGGCGCGAAGGAACAATTGGGGGCCAGTAATGAACCCGGACACAGTCTATAGAAGCGTCACCGCCGCGCACATTAACCCTTGGTCGCGTCGTAGGCTACTTTTGCCTGCACTACAACGCCAGCTTTCGTACTGTCCTCAGTCAGTTTTTGTGCCACTGAGCTGCTCGAAAGCCTGAGTGGTGCGTATGACGAAACCTGTATCGGCACGCATTACAAAGAATGCAGCAATGTCATGTTTTTCGGCATAGTCCCACGCCCTTTCAGGACCGAGAATCAGCAACAGTGTCGATAGTCCATCGGCCATCAACGCTGAAGGATGAATCACCGTGACTGACGCGAGGTCATGTAGGACCGGCGCACCGCTACGAGCATCGAAGGTGTGGGAATAGCGCCTGCCATCGTGCAGAAAATAGTTGCGGTAGTCGCCGGAGGTGGAAACGCCGTAGCCATTGACGTTGATGATGCGCTCGGCGACTTGTTGATCATCGCGAGGCTCTTCCAGTGCGATGCGCCATGGCGAGCCGTCGAGTTTTTTGCCCTTCGCCTTCAGCTCGCCCGTGGCCTCGGCGAGGTAATCGTGGATGCCCATGGCATCCAGCCTGGCAGCGATCGTGTCGACGGCGTAACCGGCAGCGATGCTGTTGAAGTCGACTTCAACAGCGGCGTCCTTGCACAACTGATCGCCCTCAATGCGCAGATGCTGATAGCCGACCCGCTGCATCACTTCAGCCAATGCAGCGGTGTCGGGGATTTTTTCTTCGCGACCTTGCGGGCCGAAACCCCAGAGATTCATCAGCGGTTCGACGGTGAGGTCGTAGGTGCCTTCACTTTGCTCTGCCAGTTGTTCGCCGACCCGAACCAATTCGAGCACCGACGCGGGCACGGCTCGGCAACTGTGAGCGGGCAACGCGTTGAAACGCTCGATGTCCGAGTCGCTACGGTAAGTGGACAGTTGTTGATCAACTTCGCTGAGGATGCCTTCCACTTCGCTGCGAACTATCGCCGGTTCGGCAAGACCGGCGTGGCGCACATACTTGACCGACCACGTGCTGCCCATGGCCGGGCCGCCGAAGCTTTCCATGGAATCGCCGTTGCCGCAGCCGGACAAAATGCCAGCCAGCACCACGAGCCACCCCCAGCGTCCAATTAACAATTCTTCATCTCCCTGCAAAACCGCGCCAGCCATTATGGGCTACAGACCCCGCTAGCTCCCAAACGAACGCAACGACTTCATAAAAATTCAATAGTGAGTACCTGCACATGTCCTCTACAACGGGCAAAGGCAAAGCGATTTTTCGCGTTGTCAGTGGCAACTTCCTCGAAATGTTCGACTTTATGGTCTATGGCTTCTACGCCACGGCCATCGCCAAGACCTTCTTCCCGAACGACAGCGCCTTCGCCTCCCTGATGCTTTCGCTCGCCACCTTTGGCGCCGGCTTCCTGATGCGGCCACTGGGCGCGATCTTTCTGGGCGCTTACATCGACCGCCATGGTCGTCGCAAAGGCCTGATCATTACCCTGGCAATGATGGCCGCCGGCACCGTGCTGATTGCCTGCGTACCGGGATACGCAACGCTCGGCGTCGCCGCACCGTTACTGGTGTTGTTCGGACGCCTGCTGCAGGGCTTCTCGGCGGGTGTAGAACTGGGCGGTGTCTCGGTTTATCTGGCGGAAATTTCCACCCCGGGGCGCAAGGGCTTTTTCGTTAGTTGGCAATCCGCCAGCCAACAAGCGGCCGTGGTATTTGCCGGCCTGCTTGGCGTCGGCCTCAACCACTGGCTGAGTCCGGAGCAAATGGGCGAATGGGGCTGGCGCGTGCCGTTCCTGATCGGCTGCATGATCGTTCCGATAATCTTCGTCATTCGCCGCTCGCTGGAGGAGACCCCGGAATTCCAGGCGCGCAAACATCGCCCGACCTTGCGGGAGATCGTCCGCTCGATCGGTCAGAACTTTGGCATCGTCCTCGCCGGCATGGCGCTGGTGGTGATGACCACGGTTTCGTTCTACCTCATCACCGCCTACACCCCGACCTTCGGCAAAGCTGAACTGCATCTGTCGGATCTGGATGCATTGCTGGTGACGGTGTGCATCGGCCTGTCGAACTTCTTCTGGCTGCCGGTGATGGGCTCTGTATCCGACAAGATCGGCCGCAAGCCCCTCTTGCTGGCGGCGACAATTCTGGCGATTCTGACGGCTTATCCGGCGCTGTCGTGGCTGGTGGCGAACCCGAGTTTCAGCCATCTGCTGATCGTCGAGTTGTGGCTGTCGTTCCTGTACGGCTCGTACAACGGCGCGATGGTGGTGGCACTGACCGAGATCATGCCGGTAGAGGTTCGTACGACCGGGTTCTCGTTGGCCTACAGCCTGGCGACGGCTACCTTCGGCGGCTTCACTCCAGCGGCGTGTACATACCTGATCCATATATTGGGCAACAAGGCTGCGCCGGGGATCTGGCTCAGCGGTGCGGCGGTACTGGGGTTGATTGCGACGCTGGTGCTGTTTCGTGGCAATAAGCATGAACTGCGCACGGCGCAAGCCTCGGTAGTCGGCGGCGCCTGACAGGACACCTTCAACAGCCGCACAAACAAAAACGCCCCGACCAAAGTCGGGGCGTTTTCATGTGCAGCTAAGGCTTAGCGCGGGAAGGCTGGCGGGTTTACACCGGCCATGTCTTCCATCACGCGAACAACCTGGCAGCTATAACCGAACTCGTTGTCGTACCAGACGTAAAGAACAACGCGGTTGTCCTGAACAATGGTTGCTTCAGCGTCGACAACACCGGCGTGGCGCGAGCCAACGAAGTCGGTGGATACCACTTCCTGCGAGTTGACGAAGTCGATTTGCTTGTGCAGATCGGAGTGCAGCGCCATGTAGCGCAGGTACTCGTTCATCTCTTCACGGGTGGCAGCTTTCTCAAGGTTCAGGTTGAGAATGGCCATCGACACGTTTGGCGTCGGAACACGGATCGCGTTACCGGTCAGCTTGCCGGCCAACTCAGGCAGGGCCTTGGCAGCAGCGGTAGCAGCACCGGTCTCGGTGATGACCATGTTCAGCGCAGCGGAACGACCACGGCGATCGCCTTTGTGGAAGTTGTCGATCAGGTTCTGGTCGTTGGTGTACGAGTGAACAGTTTCGACGTGACCGTTGATGATGCCGAACTTGTCATTCACAGCTTTGAGCACCGGCACGATGGCGTTGGTGGTGCAGGAAGCGGCGGACACGATCTTGTCGTCAGCGGTGATTTCACCGTGGTTGATGCCGTGAACGATGTTCTTCAGCTTGCCTTTGCCAGGCGCGGTCAGAACAACGCGGTCGATGCCCGGGCACGCCAGGTGCTGACCCAGACCATCGGCGTCACGCCATACACCGGTGTTGTCCACCAGCAGCGCATCTTTGATGCCGTACTGGGTGTAATCCACCTCGGTCGGGTTCTTCGCGTAGATCACCTGGATCAGGTTACCGTTGGCGGTGATGGTGCTGTTTTCTTCATCGATGGTGATGGTGCCGTTGAACGAACCATGAACCGAGTCGCGACGCAGCAGGCTGGCGCGTTTGGTCAAGTCGTTGTCGGCGCCTTTGCGCACCACGATGGCACGCAGACGCAGACCGTCGCCACCACCGGTTTTCTCGATCAGGATGCGTGCCAGCAGACGACCGATACGACCGAAGCCGTACAGTACAACGTCGGTGCCTTTGCGGGCCGAAGCGTTTTGCTGGCCAACCACGTCAGCCATCTCTTCGCGAACGAACTGCTCGGCGGTGCGGCCATTGCCTTCGTTACGGAATTTGAACGCCAACTTGCCCAGATCTACCGAAGCCGCGCCGAGCTTGAGCTCGCTCATGGCTTTAAGCAGAGGGAATGTTTCGTGGACGGAGAGTTCGCTGTCGTCGGAAGAACGGTGGCGCGCAAAGCGGTGAGCTTTGAGAATCGCGATGACAGACTGGTTGATCAGGCTGCGGCCATAGATCGAGCTCACCACGTTGTTATTGCGGTAAAGCTGACCGATACGCGGAATCATCGCTTCTGCGAGTGCTTCACGGTCGATCCGTTCTCAAAGACACTGGTCGGGCTTCTGAGTCACGGTAACCTTCCACATGTAGGGGCAGAAAAAAGGGGCTACATTATGCCGCCGGGAGCCTCTTGTAGCAATGCGCGCTTGTCGCGCAACCGGTAACAAAATCCCGTTCAAAAAAATTACGCCCTTCTCCAGCCCAGTAAAACCGGGGCCTGCAGCGCAGTCAATTTTTCGACGACTGTTAGACGATGTCCGTAACCCTCCGTAACACCACCCGGTTTCGGCACTACATAATCATTAAAAAAGTACTCGTTTTTATGGTTACCACTACATTTTGCGCAATAAGCGAATATAGACACAGTCTGCAACTGACAGGCAGCACCTGACGCCGCTACAATTACCGACTTTGTCGCAACGCCTGGAGCTCAACCTTCCGTGCCTGTTCTGCGTCTACCGCTTCTCCCTGCCGAGGCAGGTAAACAGCACTGGGGCAACCTGCCCGGTGCCGCCCTGAGCCTGGCGATTGCCGAGGCTGCCAGCGCTGCCAAGCGCTTCACCCTGCTACTGACCGCCGACAGCCAGAGTGCTGAACGACTGGAACAGGAGCTGAGTTTCTTCGCCCCGGATTTGCCCGTTCTGCATTTCCCCGACTGGGAAACCCTGCCCTACGATCTGTTCTCGCCGCACCAGGACATCATTTCCCAGCGCATCGCCAGCCTATATAGGCTGCCGGAACTGGAGCACGGCGTGCTGGTGGTGCCGATCACCACGGCCCTGCATCGCCTGGCACCGACCAAATTCCTGCTCGGCAGCAGCCTGGTGCTGGACGTCGGCCAGAAGCTTGATGTCGAACAGATGCGCTCGCGGCTTGAAGCCAGCGGCTATCGCTACGTCGACACCGTTTACGAACATGGCGAGTTCACCGTGCGCGGCGCGCTGATCGACCTGTTCCCGATGGGCAGCAAACTGCCGTATCGCATCGATCTGTTCGACGACGAAATCGAAACCCTGCGCACTTTCGACCCGGAAAACCAGCGCTCCATCGACAAGGTCGATTCGGTCAAGCTGCTGCCGGCCAGGGAATTCCCGCTGCAAAAAGATGCGGTGACCCGCTTCAAGGCGCGTTTTCGCGAGCGTTTCGATGTCGACTTCCGTCGCTGCCCGATCTTTCAGGACCTGAGCAGCGGCATCACGCCGGCCGGTATCGAGTACTACCTGCCGCTGTTCTTTGATGAAACCTCGACCCTGTTCGATTACCTGCCACAGGACACCCAAGTGTTCTCGCTGCCGGGCATCGAGCAAGCGGCAGAAAACTTCTGGAACGACGTGCGCAACCGCTATGAAGAACGCCGCGTCGATCCATCGCGTCCTTTATTGCCACCCGCCGAACTGTTCCTGCCGGTGGAAGACTGCTTCGCCCGCCTCAAGAACTGGCCGCGGGTGGTCGCCAGCCAGCAGGACGTGGACACTGGCGCTGGTCGCGAACGCTTCCCCGCTCAAGCGCTGCCGAATCTGGCCATCGAAGCCAAAGCCACCCAACCGCTGGCGGCGCTGGCAGCGTTCCTCGATGAGTTCCCCGGCCGCGTGCTGTTCACCGCCGAATCGGCGGGCCGTCGCGAAGTGTTGCTGGAGCTGCTGGAACGCCTGAAGTTACGGCCGAAAACCGTCGACAGTTGGCCGGACTTTGTCGAGAGCAAGGATCGCCTGGCAATTACGATTGCCCCGCTCGACGAAGGCTTGCTGCTCGACACGCCTTCGCTGGCACTGGTGGCGGAGAGTCCGCTGTTCGGCCAGCGGGTGATGCAGCGTCGTCGCCGCGAAAAGCGGACCGACGCCAACAACGACGCAGTGATCAAAAACCTCACCGAGCTGCGCGAAGGCGCACCGGTGGTGCATATCGACCATGGCGTCGGCCGCTATC
Source organism: Pseudomonas sp. NPDC087614 (assembly GCF_044743485.1). NCBI lineage: Bacteria > Pseudomonadati > Pseudomonadota > Gammaproteobacteria > Pseudomonadales > Pseudomonadaceae > Pseudomonas > Pseudomonas sp. NPDC087614. The sequence continues at coordinate 8,775 of NZ_JBIUWN010000046.1, forward strand.
TGGGCCTGACGATTCTGGAAATCGACAATCAGGCGGCGGAATTCCTCACCCTGGAATACGCCGAGAACGCCAAGCTCTACGTGCCAGTCGCCAACTTGCACCTGATTGCTCGCTACACCGGCAGCGACGATGCGCTGGCCCCACTGCACCGCCTCGGCTCCGAGACCTGGCAGAAAGCCAAACGCAAAGCCGCCGAACAAGTGCGTGATGTGGCTGCCGAACTGCTCGATATCTACGCCCGTCGTGCCGCTCGCGAAGGCTACGCCTTTGCCGACCCGAAAGCCGATTACGCGACGTTCAGCGCCGGTTTCCCGTTCGAAGAAACGCCGGATCAGCAATCGACCATCGAAGCCGTGCGCGAAGACATGCTCGCGCCGAAACCGATGGATCGACTGGTCTGCGGCGACGTGGGTTTCGGCAAGACCGAAGTGGCTATGCGCGCGGCGTTCATTGCCGTGCACGGCGGCCGCCAGGTGGCGATTCTGGTGCCGACCACCCTGCTCGCCCAGCAACACTACAACAGCTTTCGCGATCGCTTCGCCGACTGGCCGGTGACCGTGGAAGTGATGAGCCGCTTCAAATCGGCCAAGGAAGTCAACGCTGCGATTGCCGATCTGGCCGAAGGCAAGATCGACATCGTCATCGGCACCCACAAGCTACTGTCCGATGACGTAAAGATCAAAAACCTTGGGCTGGTGATCATCGACGAAGAGCACCGCTTCGGCGTGCGTCAAAAAGAACAGCTCAAAGCGCTGCGCAGCGAAGTCGACATCCTGACGCTGACCGCTACGCCGATCCCGCGCACGCTGAACATGGCGGTGTCAGGCATGCGTGACCTGTCGATCATTGCCACGCCACCGGCACGACGTCTGTCGGTGCGCACCTTCGTCATGGAGCAGAACAAGAGCACGGTCAAAGAAGCCCTGCTGCGTGAACTGCTGCGCGGCGGCCAGGTTTACTACCTGCACAACGATGTGAAAACCATCGAGAAGTGCGCCGCCGATCTGGCCGAACTGGTGCCGGAAGCGCGGATCGGCATCGGCCACGGGCAGATGCGCGAACGCGAACTCGAACAGGTGATGAGCGACTTCTACCACAAGCGTTTCAACGTGCTGATCGCCTCGACCATTATCGAGACCGGCATCGATGTGCCAAGTGCCAACACCATCATCATCGAGCGCGCCGACAAGTTCGGTCTGGCGCAGTTGCACCAGTTGCGCGGTCGCGTCGGTCGCAGTCACCACCAGGCTTACGCTTACCTGCTGACACCGCCACGCCAGCAAATCACTGCGGACGCAGAAAAGCGTCTGGAGGCGATCGCCAATACCCAGGACCTTGGCGCCGGTTTCGTACTGGCGACCAACGACCTGGAAATCCGCGGCGCAGGCGAATTGCTCGGCGATGGCCAGAGCGGTCAGATTCAAGCCGTGGGCTTCACGCTGTACATGGAGATGCTTGAGCGCGCGGTGAAATCGATCCGCAAGGGCGAGCAACCGAACCTCGATCAACCGCTCGGCGGTGGCCCGGAGGTCAATCTGCGAGTGCCGGCGCTGATTCCGGAAGATTATCTGCCGGATGTTCATGCCCGACTGATCCTGTACAAGCGCATTGCCTCGGCGACTGACGAGGAAGGCTTGAAGGACTTGCAGGTCGAGATGATCGACCGCTTCGGCCTGCTGCCGGAGCCGACCAAAAATCTGGTGCGCATCACTGCGCTGAAATTGCAGGCCGAACAACTGGGCATCAAGAAGGTCGATGGCGGGCCGCAAGGTGGACGTATCGAATTCGCCGCGCAGACGCCGGTTGACCCGATGACGTTGATCAAACTGATCCAGAGCCAGCCCAAACGCTACAAATTCGAAGGCGCCACGATGTTCAAGTTCCAGGTGCCGATGGAGCGCCCGGAAGAGCGCTTTAATACTGTAGAGGCGCTGTTCGAGCGCCTCATTCCGAAAACTGCTTGAAGGACGCCGCATGCGCCTGTTTCGCTCACTGACCTTGCTACTGACCTTGGTAGCGCCCACGGCATTTGCCGATGACACCTATCAAGTTGAAATGATTCTGGTCCGCCAGAACGCGGTTCCGGCGATTGTCAGTCGCACCGCACCGGAAGACTGGGCCGCAGGCGCCCAGCGCCTGGGCGATGATAGCAACCGCACACCTGCGCTCGGCGATGTTGCCAGCAAACTCACCGCCAGCGGCGACTACAGCGTGTTGATGCACAAAGCCTGGCAGCAGCCACTTGGCGAGGCGCCGACCAAAGTCGCTGTCAGCGACGGCAAAGAACAGTTCGGCCAGTTCCCGATCGAAGGCACGCTTGAGATGAAGCTCGGGCGTTTCACCGACGTGACGGCCGACTTCTGGGTCAATCAGATCGACGCCAATGGCCTGGTCACCTCAAGCGAACGCCTGCGACAGGACAGTCACACCAAAAACGGCCAACTCAACTATCTCGACAACGGCCACCTGGCCCTGCTGATCAAGATCACTTCCCTGACGGCTCCAGCTCCACGGCAAGCGCCTGAAGCCATTGCGGACTGACCGAAGTCCTTATGTCTGCCCCCTTAAGTAAACCGTTGGCACCCTCCTGGGTCAGCCGATTCAAGGAACAAAGCCTGGAGCGTGGCCGCCGCTACGCCCTGGAAAACCGGGTACGCATCGCCCAGGTCGGCGATGCGACCATCACCGCCAGTTGCGAAGGCTCTGGCGGTAACGTCTACCGTCAGACCATTCACTTGCGCGAGTCAGCCAAAGGCACCTTGCTGTTGGTCGACGCCGGGTGCACCTGCCCGGTTCGCATCAACTGCAAACACTGCGCAGCGGTGTTGCTGCATATACAGGAAACCCTCGATTTCCCCGCCGCCGCCAAAGACGCCGAACTGCTGGAAAAACTTCAAGCCGTACTGGAGAACCGCAGCCCCAAAGCCCCGCCGCAAGTGCTGATCGACAACGTGCAACCGCTGCCACGCCTGTGGCTGGCCAGTGTCGAGTTCAGCGCTTTCGAACCGCGCAACGGCAAAATGCAGCGCTATATTCAACATCGCGCGGCGTTGTCCTTCAGTTATCTGGACGAATACGTCAGCGGGCAGAAAAACAGCGACATCCTGATTCGCCAGGAAGCCCAGACGCTGCGGATAAAACGCCACCCGGAAATAGAACAGTCCTACCGCGAACAGTTACGAATCCTCGGCTTCCGTATCGCCACGCGACAAAGCAAAGCCTTGCCGGAAAGTGCTGGCGAACTCTATGAGATGGTCAACGACAGCGCCTGGCTGACCTTTACCCTCAATGATTTGCCGAAGCTGCGCACACACGGCTGGGAATTACAGATCGACGAAGAGTTCGGCTTCGACCTGACTGCCGTGGATGACTGGTACGCCACCGTAGAACAGGCGCCGGAGCGCGACTGGTTTGATCTGGAGCTGGGGATTATCGTCAACGGTGAGCGCCTGAGCCTGTTGCCGATCCTGCTCAACCTGATGCGCTCCCATGCTGAAATCCTCAATCCGGAACGCCTTGCACGCCGCCGCGATGACGAACTGATTCTGGTCAACGTTCCGCAACGCAACAGCGAGCACGGGCCGCTGCAAGTAGCGCTGCCGCTGGGTCGATTGAAACCGGTACTCGCGACCTTGGGCGAGTTCTATTTGCAGGAACCCGGGGAAACCACCCTGCGCCTGAGCAAGGCTGACGCCACACGCTTGAATTCGCTGGAAGGCATTCCGCTGCTTTGGGAGGGTGGCGAACAGATCCGCACCTTTGCCCAGCGTCTGCGTGACATTCGCGATTTCAGTGCAAAAGCACCAGAGGGATTGAACGCGACGTTGCGCCCCTACCAGCTCGAAGGCTTGAGCTGGATGCAATCGCTGCGGCAGCTGGAGGTCGGTGGGATTCTTGCGGACGACATGGGACTGGGTAAAACCCTGCAGACACTGGCGCATATTCTCAGCGAGAAAAATGCCGGACGCCTGAACCGCCCGTGCATGGTGGTGATGCCCACCAGCCTGATCCCGAACTGGCTTGATGAAGCGGCGCACTTCACACCGCAACTGAAAGTGGTGGCCCTGTACGGAGCCAGCCGCAAAAAGCATTTCGATCATTTGGCCGACTATGACCTGATCCTCACCACCTACGCGCTGCTGCCCAAGGACATCGAGCGTCTGGCGCAACAGCCTTTGCACGTATTGGTGCTGGACGAAGCGCAGTACATCAAGAACCCAAACAGCAAAGCGGCCCAGGCTGCGCGCGAATTGAACGCTCGCCAACGCCTGTGCCTGAGCGGCACGCCACTGGAAAACCACTTGGGTGAACTGTGGTCGCTGTTCCATTTCCTGCTGCCCGGCTGGCTCGGCGACGTCAAAAGCTTCAACGCCGATTACCGCGTACCGATCGAAAAGCGCGGGAGTGAAGTCAGACTTCAGCACCTCAACGGTCGGATAAAACCGTTTTTGCTGCGCCGCACCAAGGAGCAGGTTGCGACTGAACTGCCACCCAAAACTGAAATCATCCACTGGGTCGATCTCAACGAAGCCCAGCGCGATGTGTACGAAACCATGCGCTTGGCCATGGATAAGAAAGTCCGCGACGAGATCACCCGCAAAGGCGTGGCACGCAGTCAGATCATCATTCTTGAAGCGCTGCTGAAACTGCGTCAGGTCTGCTGTGATTTGCGCTTGGTTAACGAAGCTACCCTGCCCGCTCGCGGCAGTACCTCAGGCAAACTCGACAGCTTGATGGAGATGCTGGAGGAGCTGTTCGAGGAAGGTCGGCGGATACTGCTGTTTTCGCAGTTCACTTCGATGTTGTCATTGATTGAAGACGAGCTGAAAAAACGCAATATCTCCTACGCTTTGCTGACCGGGCAGACCCGGGACCGACGTACGCCGGTGAAGGAATTTCAGAGTGGCAAGCGTCAGATTTTTCTGATCAGCCTGAAGGCCGGCGGTGTTGGCTTGAACCTGACGGAAGCGGACACAGTGATTCACTACGATCCATGGTGGAACCCGGCGACCGAGAATCAGGCGACTGACCGCGCGTATCGGATCGGCCAGGAGAAACCGGTATTCGTCTACAAGATGATTGCCCGAGGCACGGTGGAAGAGAAGATTCAGCACCTGCAGAAAGAAAAATCCGACCTGGCGGCGGGCGTGCTGGATGGGCGCAAGGCGGGGGACTGGAAATTGCAGAGCGATGACATTGAAGCGCTGTTTGCGCCGTTGCCGGATAAGTTCGAGAAGCGCTAAGACTGTCGGCGTCAGTCGGGCAGTTTTTGCGAGCAAGCCCTCTCCCAACCTGGATCTGTAGTGCTCACAACTCCAGACTGGGAACAGCGGGGCAATACTGCAAGGTTCAGCTATCAACTCCTGGGGGCAGGCAGCGGCGCAAAAAGTGCCTCAATATCGCTTTGCTCCAGCTTCCAGCCGCCAGTGGTACCGCCTTCAAGCACCGCACCGGCCAACGCCGCTTTCTCCTGCTGCATCGCCTGTATTTTTTCTTCCACCGTGCCTCGGGCAATCATTTTGTAGACGAACACCGGGTTGTTTTGCCCAATCCGGTAGGCACGGTCTGTCGCCTGATTTTCTACCGCAGGGTTCCACCACGGGTCGAAATGGATGACTGTGTCCGCCGCTGTCAGGTTCAAACCTGTGCCGCCGGCTTTCAAACTGATCAGAAACAACGGCACCTTACCGCCCTGAAAGTCTTTCACCGGTGTACGCCGATCCGTCGTTTCGCCGGTCAGCAGCGAATAGCCAAGACCACGCTGCTGCAACTCCTGCTCAATCAGGGCGAGCATCGACGTGAATTGTGAAAAGAGCAGAATTCTGCGGCCCTCACCAAGCAGCTCTTCGAGCATCTCCATCAGACTGGACAGTTTTCCGCTGCCGGAGCGAAGGGTCTTCGGCGTCAGCGGCATTTTGATCAACCGCAGATCGCAACAGACCTGGCGCAGCTTGAGCAAAGCGTCAAGGATAATGATTTGACTGCCGCCTACACCGCTGCGGGCAATTTCCTCACGCACCTTCTTGTCCATGGCCACGCGAACCGTTTCATAAACGTCTCGTTGACCATCGCTCAGATCAACCCAATGCACAATTTCTGTTTTTGGCGGCAACTCGGTCGCCACCTGGTCTTTCTTTCGACGCAACAGAAACGGCTTTATCCTGGCCGTCAAATGCTGCATACGCTGGGCATTGCCGTGTTTTTCGATGGGCGTACGGTAGTCGCGATTGAACGATTTGCTATCACCAAGCCAGCCAGGCAATAGAAAGTGAAACTGAGACCACAACTCGCCCAGGTGGTTTTCCAGTGGTGTTCCGCTCAGGCACAACCGCTGGCGAGCCTGCAGATCACGGGCCGCCTGAGCAGCCTTGCTGACTGGATTCTTGATGTTCTGTGCCTCATCGAGAATCAGCACACTCCACATCTGCGGCTGCAGAGCGTCAAGGTCTCGCGGCAGCAGCGCGTAGGTCGTCAGTACCAAGTCGTACTCGGCAAGGCAGGCAAAATCCTTTTGACGCGTCGCGCCATGCAGCGCCAACACCTTCAATTGCGGAGTAAAACGCTGTGACTCATCCAGCCAGTTGGGTATCAGGCTTGTGGGCATCACGACGAGTGCAGGATGATCGAGCCGTCCAGCCTGTTTTTCCGTGAGTAGATGCGCCAGGGTTTGCAGGGTTTTCCCCAACCCCATGTCATCGCCAAGAATACCGCCAACCTCCAGCTCGCGCAGGGTTTGCATCCAGTTCAGACCTTCGAGCTGGTAGGGACGCAACTGCGCCTTGAGACCGGCGGGTGCAGCGACGTGCGCATGCGTCGACTCGCGCAATCGCTTTGCAAAAGCGCGCAATCGATCACCACCTTGCCAGTCGAGCGACACGCCTTCCAGTAAACTCAGACGCGCAGCATCGGGAGCACTCAAGCGCAACGCATCGCCCTGATGATTGCCCAGATACAACTCAGCAAGCGTGGCCATCAGCGGCTTGACCCTGCCATAGGGTAGCGCGACTTTTGTAGTTGCACGGGAAGCGAGGTGACCACCTCCCAGCTCGATCAAGAGTTGCTCATCATCGCTGCGCTGACCCAGGCTGGAGGGCTCGAGCAACTGTGGCTGGCTGCGTAACAAATGCAACAGGATCGGCAACAGGCTGTACCGCTCGCCGTTGACGACAATACCTAGCTGCAGATCAAACCACTGATGCCCGGACTCCTCCTCGACTTCTGCATACCACTGCTCCACAGGCTGCAAATTGAAATGAAAGCCAGGGCTGATATCGATTTTCCAGTTAGCCTCGCGCAACACCGCGAGTCCATCCTGCATAAATAATAGCCAGGCCGAATCATCGGGCAGGGCGAACATCTCGCCCGGACGGTCAATGCTACTTTTGCGCGTGGCCTTTTTAAAACCTTGCTTCGTCAAGAGCTGGCGCAAGGCTTTCTCGGCGGCGGGTTGGCGTTGAATACGCTGAGTTTCAACACCACTGAGGACCAACACTTCCGGATTTCTGTCCGTTGCTGGATGTCCGTTGTAGGTAAACGCCAATGCCGCCCGATGCTCCAGCTCATATTGCCAGCGCGCATAACGCTTGCCACTGGCGAGAGTGAGGTGAGCCTTGGGCAGAACGTTGTCGATAACACGATCAGTGAGGGCATGCGGCGGAGCAACCTGGGTCACAGCGCCCATGCGATGGCTAAACTGCATCGACTGACGAGCCGGAATTTCCGGAGCCAGCGTCAAATGACAAGCCAGTTTCTCTTCCAGGTCGCTAAACAGAGGGCCGATCTGATGCCGCTCGCGGTCAAGATAGTAAAGAGGCTCCACAGCCAGTGGCGACTCCACCGCGGCTTCGTCACTGCTCCACTGAGAACGGAAACTGCCGTTTGGCTGCTCGGCCCAAGCAAAACGCCCCACCCTCCTCACGCCTTTGGTTAGAGGATGCAACACTTCAAAATCCAGGAAGAGTCGTGAGGTATTCAACAACATCTCAAGCAATTCAGCACCACTGCTACCCTCCAGAGGATAGCCGCTGTAATACGCATGATGGGAGTGCATGGCGACCAACAGCCTGGCAATGCGCAAGTCGAGTTCGGATAAGTAACCAGGTTGGCGGATCAGCAAGTCCGACAGCGAATACAGCGACTTGATATCGCGCAACTCGCCACTCTTGAGCTGATAACCCTTGAAAATCTGTACCAGCCACTTCCCTGTAGCAGGGGTTTCCTTGAGTTTGTATAACAGCCGCGTACTCGCCGCTTGCGCCAGTTCCCCGCCAGGCTTTGTCGCCGCGGGTATATCGGCGAGCCAACGCTCCAACTCACGATTGAGTTGAACCGGAGCGCGACTGTCAGATGAATTAACGGGTACTTCCTCCTTCAGGTGGTAAATAGCCGCAGCGCAGTGCTTGCAATAAAGCATGACAGGGCAAGAGCAAGAGCATTCGAGCCGCCAATGCCCCCCCGCTTTGACAAGCTCAATGACTTGCTCATACACCTCAATCCCAGAGCCGACACACGAAGCGACGACCCTTGAGTCGTCGATCTGAAGGATCGCTATCCGATCCTCGTCCGCATACTTCAGAGCCCTGTCCAGAGTGCGCTGGCTGAACACATCTTCCCAAGGCAGAGCATCCAGTTGCTCAACTATCGTAGTCACGCTGTCAACCCGCCAAAACGCGTGACAGGATCGACTTCACCGCACCCATCCCGTCCTGTAACGCCTGCTCGATCTGGGCCATGGTGATGACTTCAGTGGTCTTGCCCGCCGCCGGGTTCACCACCAGTGCCAGACAGGCGTAGTCCAGATCCAGTTCACGAGCCAGCGCCGCTTCCGGCATACCGGTCATGCCGACGATGTCGCAGCCATCACGCTCCAGACGGACGATTTCTGCGACAGTCTCCAGACGCGGGCCTTGCATGCAGGCGTAAACGCCCTGATCGCTGTATCCGCAGCCTTCGGCGGCTAACGCAGCAATCAACTGCTGACGCAACGGTTCGCTGTAGGGAAAGCTGAAGTCGATGTGGGTGACATGCTCCAGGTCATCGGCGAAATAGGTGTGCTCACGCCCACTGGTGTAATCGACGATCTGATGCGGCACGCAGAAATGCCCGGTGTCCATGGCCGGGTGAATCCCGCCGACGGCATTGACCGCGATGATTGCTTCGGCACCGGCCTGCTTCAACGCCCAAAGATTGGCGCGGTAGTTGACCTTGTGCGGCGGGAGACGGTGCGGATGGCCGTGCCGGGCGAGGAACAGCACTTCCTTGCCCGCGTATTCGCCAACCTGCACGTCGGCCGATGGCGCGCCGTAAGGCGTGTCCACCGCCAACGACTGGCGAATGCTCAAGCCTTCGAGCTGGGTCAGGCCGGTGCCACCAATGATTGCGAAAACCGCCATAACGGAAAATCCTTAATCGATCAGTTGAGCGTCTTTGAGCGCAACGATGGCGCTGAGCCAGCGCGGATCCTGACGGTAATCGGTGCTGGCGAACGCCTGACCGCGCATCCGCGCGATGCGAGCGGATGGCCTGACCTTCATACGTTGTGCAGCGCTCAGGGCCAACTCGGCCGCGGCGCGGTCGTTGCATACCAGGCCCATGTCGCAACCGGCAGTCAGTGCGGCTTCGATGCGACTGGCTGCGTCGCCGACCACGTGGGCGCCGGCCATCGACAGGTCGTCACTGAAGATCACACCGTCGAACTGCAACTCGCCGCGCAGAATGTCCTGCAGCCAGCGGCGGGAGAAACCAGCAGGCTGCGAGTCGACTTGCGGGTAGATGACGTGAGCGGGCATAACAGCAGCGAGTTGCTTGCTGAGCCGGGCGAATGGCACGAGGTCGTTGGCACGGATTTCATCGAGGCTACGCTCGTCGTTCGGGATCGCCACATGCGAATCGGCTTCCGCCCAGCCATGACCGGGGAAGTGTTTACCGGTGGCCGCCATGCCGGCGCTGTTCATGCCGCGAATAAAGGCACCGGCCAGTAATGCGGCACGTTCGGGATCGCCTTCGAACGAGCGGGTGCCGACAACGGCGCTGCGCTGATAATCCAGATCAAGTACCGGGGCGAAGCTCAGGTCGAGGCCGACCGCCAGCACTTCGGTGGCCATGATCCAGCCGCACTGCTCGGCCAGATATTCGGCATTCGGGTTGTCAGCAATGGCGCGCATGGCCGGTAGACGGACAAAACCCTGACGCAAGCGCTGGACGCGACCGCCCTCCTGATCCACGGCCAGCAGCAGGTCTGGACGTATGGCGCGAATCGATGCGCTCAGCTCGCGTACCTGACGTGGATGCTCGATGTTGCGGGCAAAAATAATAAGGCCGCCCACTTCGGGCTGACGCAACAAATGGCGATCTTCAGCCGTCAGCCAGGTACCGGCGACGTCCACCATCAACGAGCCTTGCAGGCCAGCAGTCATAGAGATTCCTTGAAAACAAAAAAACCGATCCACATGAAATCGCTACCAAGGGCGGTGCCTGGCACGTCGGCAATTTCTATGCAGAAGGGTTTCAGAACGAGAGTCGGCATGGGCAGCTAGCTTAGCGGATACAAGCTGCCGCGCCCACCCGTGCGCGGTTAAACCTTGGCGGCGACCGGCATTGATTTGCTGCGCGGACGCAGCTGAGCGGTGGCCATGGCCGCGTCGGTGACGCCGGTTTCGGCACGCATGCCCGCGGCGAGGAACGGCACCATCAGGCGCATGACTTGCTCAATGGAGGTGTTGACGCCGAAATCGGTTTCAGCAATCGCACGCAAGGCCTTGATGCCGGACATGCTGAACGCAGCAGCACCGAGCATGAAGTGCACGCGCCAGAACAACTCGATCGGAGGAATACGTGGCGCCGCCTCGTTGACCAGCAGCATATAGCGGCGGAATACCTTGCCGTACATGTCTTCCAGATAACGACGCAAGTGGCCTTGGCTCTGGCTGAATGCGAGACCAAGCAGACGCATGAAAATCGACAGGTCATTGCCGCTACGTGGCTGAACCACCAGCGCCTGCTCGACGAGGATTTCCAGCAACTCTTCAAGGGTGGGTTTGTTTTCAGGCTTGGCCTGACGCCGTTCCAGCTCTTTATCAAGGCTCGTGCAAAACGGCCCGAGGAAGCGCGAGAAGACCGCTTGAATCAGCGCTTTCTTCGAGCCGAAATGATAGTTCACCGCTGCCAGATTGACGCCGGCCTTGCTGGTGATCAAACGCAATGAGGTTTCAGCGAAACCTTTCTCCGCGAACAACTGCTCGGCAGCATCAAGAATGCGTTCAACGGTTTCCGACTGGGCCATGGCTACTCCGCCTGACAAACACTTGTTTGAAACATACGTTTCAGCCTGTGCCTTGTCAAGCCTGCCAGTTCGTTTTGGGAATGGTCGGTCAGCTATTTAACCACACAAGACCGATGCATTAATAAGCAGGCCTGCCGACCGTCCGGCGGCCTGTAAAAAAACGGGCATTGCCAAGACCGCTTCACTGTATATAATCCCAGTCACTGTATAAAAAGACAGAGCGATCAATATGCTAAAGCTGACGCCACGCCAAGCCGAGATTCTGGCCTTTATCAAACGCTGCCTTGAAGACAACGGCTACCCGCCGACCCGCGCAGAAATCGCTCATGAACTGGGTTTCAAGTCGCCCAACGCAGCGGAAGAACATCTCAAGGCGCTGGCTCGCAAGGGCGCCATCGAGATGACCCCAGGTGCATCCCGTGGCATTCGCATCCCCGGTTTCGAAGCCAAAGCCGACGACTCGACCCTGCCAATCATCGGCCGAGTCGCTGCTGGCGCACCGATCCTCGCCCAACAGCACATCGAAGAATCCTGCAACATCAATCCTGCATTCTTCCACCCTCGCGCCGACTATCTTCTGCGCGTACACGGCATGAGCATGAAGGACATCGGCATTTTCGATGGCGACCTTCTGGCCGTTCACACCACCCGTGAAGCGCGTAATGGTCAGGTTGTCGTCGCCCGCATCGGTGATGAAGTCACCGTCAAACGCTTCAAGCGCGAAGGCAGCAAAGTCTGGCTGATTGCAGAAAACCCTGAGTTTGCCCCCATCGAAGTCGACCTGAAAGATCAGGAACTGGTTATCGAAGGCTTGAGTGTCGGCGTAATCCGCCGTTAAAGGAGGCTTTATGCAGTTCCCACACACACCTCAACAGACACAACTGCCTTTATTCGAAGCGTTTCTAGCGCAACCGATAGCGCCGATCCTGAAAGAAGTGGTCGAGCGCCCGTGGAGTGTTGAACCGGAAGTATTCAGTGAACTGTCACTGCGCGGTGCCACCGGGAACTGCCTAAACCTGCTGGCTCCGATCCTTCGCGAACTGAGCGATGATCAGGACGCACGCTGGCTAACGCTGATTGCACCACCTGCCAGCCTGACACAAGCGTGGCTGCGGGATGCAGGGCTGAACCGCGAGCGCATTCTATTGCTGCAACCGAGGGGCACTCAAAGTGCTCAGCAACTGGCGTGCGAAGCCTTGCGCCTGGGGCGAAGTCACACTGTAGTCACTTGGCTCAATCCACTGAACACGGGTTCACGACAACAATTGATCAGCGCTGCACGCAAGGGCAACGCCCAGAGCCTGAATATTCGATTGGGTTAGCTGGCTGGTTACGGGCGCTGTTTGAAGCGCCGGGCTTCTCCAAGGATAGAGAAGCCGATCTGAAGCGACAGGACAAACAGGAAAGCAGACGGGGATCAATGAAGAACCCGCGGCCCTTCTTCCTTGTCAAAATCCCCCTCAATCATCCGACCCGCCATCTGCACGCCGACGCTCAGCATCGCCTTGGCGATTTCTACATGCTGGCCCTGCAGGAATGTCTTGGCATCCTCGGAGAAATCCAGAGTCACCAGAGACCCCTCGTCCTCAGCCCTGCGCAGTTCGATTCGGCCGTCGGGTAACTCGACAATTTCTAGAAAGGACGTTGGCATATAGGTCTGTTCTCCACGAAAGGCAGGCATTATATAGACATCATCCAGGCTTCGCTCGGGATCTTGACCAGCAGCATGTTTCAGATTGCCACCGCGTCAATCTCCCTCAGCACTCATTCAAGCCTTCGCGAAAACGGATCGCCAGAGCTTTCAGGTTCTGCCGCCAGCTCTCCAACTCCTCTCGACTCAACTCACCTAGCACCTCTTCTTCATCCAGATTAACCGCCTGGATCAGCGGCTGTGTCACATCTCCCTTGGGTTTGTGCGGTACCCTCGGCGGCTGGAACAACGCCGAATGCGCTGCTAACAGTTTGGCCAGCCAGGTTTGCGAATTGCCCGCCAACTCAACCATTTCAGCCAGTTCGGGGATAGCAATCGACTCAAGCACGTCGCACGTCAGCAGCATCTCCGCCCGGGGTTCATTTGCCTGAGGCAGACGGTAGAAACCGGCGATTTCATGACAAAGCCCCAACAAGGCACCGTAGAGGTGAAACAGCGCCGATTCACGTCCGGCCTGAATCAGCGCCAAAGAATTCATCGCCCGCCCCTCTTCAGCTCGAGCCAGAGCTTCCAGCGACAGGCCGGCAAAATAAATCTTCTGATTGGTACGGGTATAGAGTTCGTGGGCCATGACGGCTGCCTCCACAACGAAATAATTGCTTCACACAGGCCGGACAGTGTCGTGGATCAGCCAATCCCACCGCAAGCACAAAACAAAAAGGCCGCATGAAAACCCAAAGGTTCTCATGCGGCCCTTTCAGTATGTGACTAACGCTTACTCAGCCTTGGCCTTTGCGCTGCGCTTGTCTTCAACCGCCCACTTGCCGCCGTCGTAGTAAGCCTTCCAACCGGTAGGCTTGCCGTCGACTTCGGTCTGTACGTATTGCTCCTTGGTCTTGCGGCTGTAGCGGATCACCGCTGGCAGACCATCAGGATCCTTCTGCGGCGCTTCACACAGGAAGTGATACTTTGGATCAATCTCGCTCTTGTGCGGCAGAATCTCGATCACCAATGGAGCACGAGTCTCACGGTTTTTCGGGAACTGACTGGCCGCCAGGAACAGACCGGACGCACCATCACGCAGGATGTAGGTGTCGTTGACTTTTTCGCATTTCAGCTCAGGCATCTTCACCGGATCCATCTTCGGCGGCGCCGCGTCTCCGCTCTTGAGCAGTTTGCGCGTGTTTTTACAGGTCGGGCTGGTGCAGCCGAAGAACTTGCCGAAACGGCCGGTTTTGAGTTGCATCTCGCTGCCGCACTTGTCGCACTCAAGGCTTGGACCTTCATAGCCCTTGATGCGATAGCTGCCTTCTTCGATTTCGTATCCGGCGCAATCCGGATTGTTACCGCAAATGTGCAGTTTGCGCTTCTCGTCGAGCAGGTATGCGTCCATCGCCGTGCTGCAGATCGGGCAGCGATGCTTGCCACGCAGTACCAGCGACTCCGACTCACCCTCGTCGTCTGCAGCGATTTCGTCTCCCGGCACCAGGTTGACGGTGGCCTTGCAGCGTTCTTTCGGTGGCAGGCTGTAGCCCGAGCAGCCGAGGAATACGCCGGTCGACGCGGTACGAATCTGCATCGGACGGCCGCACGTGGTGCACGGAATGTCGGTCATGACCGGCTGGTTGGCACGCATGCCGTTGTCCGGGTTCTCCGCCACTTCGAGTTTCTTCTTGAAGTCGCCGTAGAACTCGTCCAGCACGTTTTTCCAGTCGCGCTCGCCGTGAGCCACGTCATCGAGGTTCTCTTCCATGCCGGCGGTAAAGCCGTAGTCCATGAGATTGGAGAAGCTCTCCGACAGGCGTTCGGTGACGATGTCGCCCATTTTTTCCGAATAGAAACGACGGTTATGCAGCGTCACATAGCCGCGATCCTGAATGGTCGAAATGATCGCAGCGTAGGTCGAAGGACGACCGATGCCGCGTTTTTCCATTTCCTTGACCAGGCTGGCTTCGGAGTAACGCGCCGGTGGCTTGGTGAAGTGCTGGGACGGATCAAGCTTGATCAGCTTCATCACGTCGCCCTGTGCCATGTCCGGCAGAACATCGTCATCGCCAGGCTTGGCGATCTGCGGCATTACGCGGGTGTAGCCGTCGAACTTGAGGATACGGCCCTTGGCACGCAGCTCGAAGTCACCAGCGGCGACGCTCACGGTGGTCGACAGGTATTGCGCGGGCAGCATCTGGCAAGCGAGGAACTGGCGCCAGATCAGCTCGTAGAGGCGCTCAGCGTCACGCTCCATGCCGGCCAGCTTGCTCGGCGTGGTGTTGGCGTCGGAAGGACGGATCGCTTCGTGAGCCTCTTGTGCACCTTCTTTGCTGCTGTAGACGTTTGGTGTTTCCGGCAGGTACTTCTTGCCGAACTCGTCTTCAATGTAAGTGCGTGCCATCGTCACGGCGTCAGCCGAGAGGTTGGTCGAGTCGGTACGCATATAAGTGATGTAGCCAGCTTCGTACAAACGCTGGGCCATCATCATGGTTTTCTTCACCCCGAAGCCCAGGCGATTGCTCGCTGCCTGCTGCAGGGTGGACGTGATGAACGGTGCCGAAGGCTTGCTGCTGGTCGGCTTGTCTTCGCGCTTGACGATGCTGTAGCTGGAAGACTTCAGCTTCTCCAGCGCTGCAGTTGCCTGGGCTTCGTTCAGCGGCTTGAAGGCTTCGCCCTTCTCGCGCGCTACTTCGAAACGCACGGTCGAGCCTTTGGTGGTGCCTAAATCGGCGTGCACTTCCCAGTATTCTTCAGGGTTGAAGGCACGGATTTCGCGCTCGCGCTCGACCACCAGTTTCACCGCAACCGATTGCACACGACCGGCAGACAAGCCACGGGCGATCTTGGCCCACAGCAGTGGCGAGACCATGTAACCCACGACGCGGTCGAGGAAACGACGCGCCTGCTGGGCATTCACACGATCGATGTCCAGCTCGCCCGGCTCGGAGAAGGCTTCCTGAATCGCTTTCTTGGTGATTTCGTTGAACACCACGCGCTTGTAGCGGCTGTCGTCACCACCAATGGCTTCGCGCAGGTGCCAGGCAATGGCTTCCCCCTCGCGATCCAAGTCGGTTGCGAGATAGATGGTGTCAGCGTCTTTGGCGAGCCGGCGCAGCTCTTCGATGACCTTCTCTTTACCCGGGAGGATCTCGTACTGGGCTTTCCAGCCATGATCGGGATCGACCCCCATACGCGAGACCAACTGCTTACGCGCTTTCTCTTTCGGCGTGAGCACCGGCCCTTCGCCCACGGCAGCCTTGCCGCGCTTGGCGGCTGGCTCTTTGCTGGCGCTAGCCGAACCGCTGGTGGGCAGGTCTCGGATATGGCCGATACTCGACTTCACCACGTATTGGTTACCCAGATACTTGTTGATGGTCTTGGCCTTAGCCGGGGATTCCACAATGACCAGCGATTTGCCCATGGATCAGAAAATTCCTGAATTCTAGAAGTGAAAGGCGGTTGGCGCCTGACGCGGCACCGCTATATATAGTTGATACAAGGTGAGGTCAAGCACAGGGTGCTGCGCGCACTCGCCTCATGCCTTGGAAAAAAGGCTCGGTTCGGCTTGCACCAAAGCAAAGCGTGGCACCTGCTCGCCGTCAACCTCGACTGACTCGAGAAACATGCTCAAAGGGCGCACCCAAAAGCCATAATCGCCATACAGGGCTTGGTAAAAGACCACTTCTTCTTCGGTCTCGGAATGCCGCGCAACATTGAATACACGGTACTGCGGACCTTTGTAATGTTGGTAGAGCCCAGGTTGTATCGGCATGCTTCGGCCCTCACTCAAATTTTTTCAAAAAAAAACAAAATAAATCCACAAAAACAAAAACCGGGGCACTTGGCCCCGGCTTCCATCAACGAGACGCTTAAACGCGTTCGAAGACGGTGGAGATGCCTTGGCCGAGACCAATGCACATAGTGGCCACCCCGAAGGTGCCGCTATTCTGCTTCATCACGTTCAGCAGGGTGCCGGAAATACGCGCACCGGAGCAACCGAACGGGTGACCCAGGGCAATCGCGCCGCCGTGCAGGTTAACCTTCTCATTCATCTTGTCGAGTACTTTCAGATCTTTCAGCACTGGCAGAGCCTGTGCGGCGAAAGCTTCATTGAGCTCAAAGAAGTCGATATCGTTAATGACAAGACCTGCACGCTTCAGGGCTTTCTGTGTAGCCGGAACTGGACCATAGCCCATGATTGCCGGATCCACACCCGCCACTGCCATCGAGCGGATCACCGCCATCGGCTGGATACCCAGGTCCTGCGCACGCTGCGCCGACATCACGATCATGCACGAAGCACCATCGGTGATCTGCGACGAAGTACCGGCAGTCACGGTGCCGCCCTTTGGATTGAAGGCAGGCTTGAGGGCCGCCAGGCTTTCCAGGGTGGTTTCCGGACGAATGGTTTCGTCGTAGTCGAACAGTTTCAGGAAACCGTTCTCGTCATATCCCTGCATCGGGATGATTTCGTCTTTGAACTTGCCTTCCACGGTGGCCTTGTGGGCGAGTTGGTGGGAACGCACGCCAAAGGCGTCTTGCTGCTCACGAGTGATGCCGTGCATCTTGCCAAGCATTTCAGCGGTCAGGCCCATCATGCCCGAGGCTTTCGCAGCGTACAGAGACATGTGCGGGTTCGGATCGACACCGTGCATCATGCTCACATGACCCATATGCTCGACGCCACCAACCACGAACACGTCACCGTTACCGGTCATGATCGCTTGTGCAGCAGTGTGCAGAGCGCTCATCGACGAGCCACACAGACGGCTGACGGTCTGGCCGGCCGAGGTGTGCGGGATCTGGGTCATCAGCGACGCCATGCGCGCAATGTTCCAGCCCTGCTCCAGGGTCTGGTTTACACAGCCCCAGATCACGTCCTCGACTTCAGCAGGATCGACCTTGGCGTTGCGCTCCAGCAATTTGCTGATCAGGTGCGCCGACATGTCTTCAGCGCGGGTGTTGCGGTGCATGCCGCCCTTGGAGCGGCCCATCGGTGTACGACCGAAGTCGACAATCACGACGTCTCTAGGATTCAAGCTCATAAGTTCACTCTCACTCTAGTTGGGGGCGCTTAACCGAAGAAGCTCTGGCCGTTTTTGGCCATTTCGCGCAGCTTCGCGGTCGGGTGGTACAGCGCGCCCAAATCAGCGTACTGGTCAGCCAGGGCAACGAACTCGGCAACACCGATCGAATCGATGTAGCGCAGCGCACCGCCACGGAATGGAGGGAAACCGATACCGTAGACCAGACCCATGTCGGCTTCGGCGGCAGTTTCAACGATGCCGTCTTCCAGGCAACGCACGGTTTCCAGGCACAGCGCAATCATCATCCAGTTGATGATGTCTTCGTCAGTGACTTCGCGCTGCTCGTAAACGATCGGCTTGAGTACTTCCAGTACCGACGGATCGGCAACTTTCTTCTGCTTGCCTTTCTTGTCGGTCTCGTAGGCGTAGAAGCCCTTACCGTTTTTCTGGCCCAGACGCTTGGCTTCGTAAAGCACGTCGACAGCCGAACGGCGGTCATCCTTCATGCGATCCGGGAAGCCTTCAGCCATCACGTCACGGCCGTGGTGACCGGTGTCGATGCCGACCACATCCATCAGGTAGGCAGGCCCCATCGGCCAGCCGAATTTTTCCATGATCTTGTCGATGCGGACGAAGTCCACACCAGCGCTGACCAGCTTGGCGAAACCGCCGAAGTACGGGAACAGCACGCGGTTGACCAGGAAGCCCGGGCAATCGTTGACGACGATCGGGTTCTTGCCCATTTTCTTGGCGTAGGCAACGGTGGTGGCAACAGCCAGCTCGCTGGACTTCTCGCCACGAATCACTTCTACCAGCGGCATCATGTGCACCGGGTTGAAGAAGTGCATGCCGACAAAATTTTCCGGGCGCTTGAGGGCTTTCGCCAGCAGGCTGATGGAAATGGTCGAGGTGTTGGACGCGAGGATGGTGTCCTCTTTAACCTTGTCTTCGACTTCCGCCAGCACGGCTTGCTTGACTTTCGGGTTCTCGACGACAGCTTCAACAACCAGGTCAACGTGACCAAAATCGCCGTAGGACAGCGTCGGACGAATGCCGTTGAGCACTTCAGCCATTTTCGCGGCGGTCATACGACCTTTGTCAACGCGGCCAACCAGCAGTTTGGCGGCTTCGGCCAGACCCTGCTCGATACCGTGTTCGTTGATATCCTTCATCAGGATCGGCGTGCCTTTGGACGCCGACTGATAGGCGATACCGCCCCCCATGATGCCAGCGCCGAGTACGGCGGCCTGCTTCACGTCTTTGGCGATTTCGTCGTAGGCCTTGGCCTTCTTCTTCAGTTCCTGATCGTTCAGGAACAGACCGATCAAGCTCTGCGCGGCAGAGGTCTTGGCCAGTTTGACAAAACCTACGGCTTCGACTTCCAGCGCCTTGTCACGACCGAAGTTGGCGGCTTTCTGGATGGTCTTGATCGCTTCGACCGGCGCCGGGTAGTTCGGGCCAGCTTGACCGGCAACAAAACCTTTAGCGGTTTCGAAAGCCATCATTTGTTCAATGGCGTTCAGCTTGAGTTTTTCCAGCTTCGGCTGACGCTTGGCCTTGAAATCGAACTCGCCGCAGATGGCACGCTTGATCAGCTCAAGGGCAGCTTCCTGCAGCTTCTCTGGAGCAACCACGGCGTCGACCGCGCTGACTTTCAGGGCGTCTTCAGGGCGGTTTTCCTTGCCGGCGGCAATCCACTCGATAGCGTTGTCGACACCGATCAGGCGCGGCAGACGCACGGTACCGCCGAAGCCTGGGTAGATGCCCAGCTTGACTTCCGGCAGACCGATTTTGGCCTTGGTCGACATGACGCGATAGTCAGCTGCCAGGCACATTTCCAGACCGCCGCCCAGGGCGATGCCGTTGATGGCCGCTACGGTCGGAACGTTGAGGTCCTCGAAATCGCTGAAGATCTTGTTGGCTTCGAGATTGCCAGCAACCAGCTCGGCATCCGGCAGCTTGAAGTTTTCGACAAATTCAGTGATGTCGGCGCCGACGATGAACACGTCCTTGCCACTGCTGACGATCACACCCTTGATCGAAGCATCTGCCTTGATGGTGTCTACGGCCTGACGCAGCTCGTTCAGGGTATGACGGTTGAACTTGTTGACGGACACACCCATGAGGTCGAATTTCAATTCGACGATGCCACTTTCAAGAGCGTTAACCGTGATGGCTTTACCTTCGTAAATCATCAACTGATCTCCACGATATGGAAGCTGAACAGTACACGTCGGACGCAGGCGAATGGCTTGGCAGGACGCTTTTTCGTCGATGCTAACGCCAATCCACCCGGCACACCCGCCAACGCGATAGTCGGGATTCTGTAGGAGCGATCTGTAAGACAAACGCTCAATTCATACGCCCGTTTGATTTGGGTACGCCACCTTCACGGAATTTCCGACAATTGTCAATCGCCCAAAATACGGGTTGAAAGGCGACTTTGCAGTCATTTCCGCTCCACGAAGACCGGCAACACGCATCTGCATGTGAAGCCATTCATAGAATCAATAGTTAGAAAAGTCGCCCTAATTCTCATCGAGCCTTGTTTAAGGGGCTACGCTGGCTGGACTACAGGGAGATTCGCTGACTCCGCAAATGTGAATCAGCGATAAAAACAGTTACCGGCCTGCCTGGCCCCCGCCCGATGAATCATGTCGGGCTTTTTGTTGCTCGTCTGCCGGACGATGCGCACCATTGCAGTACGAAATGTCCGCGGGTTACGCCAGCGCTTTCAGTGTGGCATCGATATCCTGCAAAACTGCGGCTTCACCCTTTTCGCCCCAGTACAAGGCGATCATCTGCTTGTCGGCCTCGACCTTGAACACGTTTCCTGGCAACTTTTCGAAATGATTGAGCAGCGCCCGGTCTTCGCAGACTTCCTGCCATTGATTGACCCATATCCCTGGCGACTTCTGCCAGTAAGTCCAGCACGCTGGCTGACTGCCACGCCGCGGCCGATGGTATTGAGCACACGGATTGGGAGGCTCCTGAGACAGCCAGTGCGGCCACTCCTGAGGCGCCAGTTGCATAGCCAGCCCGATACGCCGCGCCTCCATGCGCAGGGCCATTCGACCGCTCTGCACACGCGATGGGCGCAACCATGCCAGCGGGCTCAGAACCACCAACAGGATTGACACCACCAACCAGACCGTCATATCTCTACTCCCGACTTAAGGTGAGCGCATTGTGTCACTTTGTTGAAACCAGCCATACTTAACAGTATTGAACCGTCACGAGGAGCACCTCATGCCCTACTCCCATATCCTGGTCGCCGTCGATCTGACCGAAGAGTGCGATCCTGTGATCCACCGCGCCCGAGAGCTGTCGGTGAGCAATGACGCCAAGCTCTCGCTGGTGCATATCGTCGAGCCGATGGCCATGGCGTTCGGCGGCGACGTGCCGATGGATCTATCACAACTGCAACAGCAGCAGTTCGATCAAGCCAAGGAACGCCTTGAGCGCCTGAAACTCAAGTATTGCGAACTCAAAGGCGCCGACTGCCACTTGACCTACGGCCAGCCACGCCAGGAAATCCACCATTTTGCCAAGGAGCATGAGTGCGATCTGATCGTGGTGGGCAGTCATGGACGCCATGGTCTGGCGCTGTTGCTCGGCTCGACCGCCAACGATGTACTGCACGGCGCGCCTTGTGACGTGCTAGCGGTGCACCTGGTCAAACAGTGAAATGCATCACCCTGAGGGGCGGGCCTGCTCGCGAAAACGTCGGCACATCCAATTTGATGTCGCGTGATATACCGATTTCGTGAGCAAACCCGCTCCTACCATGGATTTCAACACTACGTAAAAAGCCCGGCGCTCATGACTGAACGCCGGGCTTTTTTACATCTGGATCAATCAGGCATCCAACTCGGCCCAACGCTCCACCAGTGCATCCAGCTCGGCCTGCAATTGCTCAAGCGAGGCAATCACCTTGGCAGTCTCTGCCGCAGGACGCTGATAAAAACCGGCTTCGGCCATTTCGGCCTCTACGGCAGCGATTTGTTGCTCCTTGGCGTCAATATCACCCGGCAACGCTTCCAGTTCGCGCTGCAACTTGTAGCTCAGCTTCTTTTTTGCAGCAGGGGCAGCAACGGCAGGCGCTGCGACGGGAGCCGGCTCAGCCGTCACCACCGCCGAGTTCAGGTCAGCCTTGCCCGACTTGCTCTCGGTTACACCCAGCAGACGCGGCGAGCCGCCCTGACGAATCCAGTCTTGATAACCACCGACGTATTCGCGCACCTTGCCTTCGCCTTCGAAGACCAGGGTGCTGGTGACGACGTTGTCGAGGAATGCCCGGTCGTGGCTGACCATCAGTACAGTGCCGTTGAAGGTCAGCAGCACCTCTTCGAGCAGCTCAAGGGTTTCCACGTCGAGGTCGTTGGTCGGTTCGTCGAGTACCAACAGGTTCGCTGGTTTGCTGAACAGCTTTGCCAACAGCAGGCGAGCACGCTCACCACCCGACAACGCCTTGACAGGCGTGCGAGCACGCTGCGGGCTGAACAGGAAGTCGCCGAGGTAGCTCAGCACATGACGGCTCTGGCCATCGATATCGATAAAGTCGCGACCTTCGGCGACGTTGTCGATCACGGTCTTTTCCAGATCCAGCTGATGGCGCAATTGATCGAAGTAAGCCACATCGATCCGGGTGCCCTCTTCAACTTTACCGCTGGTCGGTTGCAGGCCGTTGAGCATCAGCTTGAGCAAGGTCGTCTTGCCGGTACCGTTGGCGCCAAGCAAACCGATACGGTCGCCGCGCTGCAGCACCATCGAGAAGTCCTTGATCAGGAACGGGCCGTCCGGGTGATGAAAGCTGACATTTTCCAGCACCATCACTTGCTTGCCGGACTTGTCGGCGGTTTCCAGCTGGATATTGGCCTTGCCGGTACGCTCACGACGTTCGCTGCGCTCGACACGCAGGGCTTTCAGGGCGCGAACGCGACCTTCGTTACGGGTACGACGCGCCTTGATGCCCTGACGGATCCACACTTCTTCCTGAGCCAGACGCTTGTCGAACAGCGCGTTGGCGGTTTCTTCAGCAGCCAGCGCGGCCTCTTTGTGGACGAGGAAGCTGGCGTAGTCGCCGTTCCAGTCGATCAGGCCGCCGCGATCCAGTTCGAGGATGCGCGTGGCAAGGTTTTGCAGAAAGGAACGGTCGTGCGTGATGAACAGCACGGCGCCCTGAAAATCTTTCAGCGCTTCTTCGAGCCAGGCAATTGCACCGATGTCCAGGTGGTTGGTGGGTTCGTCGAGCAGCAGCAGATCGGGTTCGGACACCAGTGCCTGCGCGAGCAGCACGCGACGACGCCAGCCACCGGACAATTCGGCAAGGGTCTTGTCAGCCGGCAATTGCAGGCGGCTCAGTGTGCTGTCGACCAGGGTCTGCAAGCGCCAGCCGTCACGGGCTTCGAGGTCGTGCTGAACGTGCATCAGTTTGTCCAGATCGGCATCGGTGACGATGTTCTGGCTCAGGTGATGATACTCGGCGAGCAAGGCGCCAACACCGTCGAGGCCTTCAGCCACCACGTCAAACACCGTCCGCTCGTCAGCCACCGGCAATTCTTGCGGCAATTCGCCGATTTTCAGACCGGGGGCACGCCACACCGAGCCGTCATCGGGCTTCTGGTCGCCCTTGACCAGTTTCATCATGCTGGATTTACCAGTGCCGTTGCGGCCGATGATGCACACCCGCTCACCACGGGCGAGGGGGCCGGGCCCCCGGTGCGACAACGGGCGGGCGGGGCCGGGCAGGGGCCCCACCCGGGGAGTT
>NZ_JBIUWN010000046.1:32501-49120 GCF_044743485.1 Pseudomonas sp. NPDC087614
AGGTGATAGTGTTTGTTGTCGCCCTTGAACAGTTTGATCATGCTGTATTTTCCTGTGAGGTAGCGGCCGAGGATGCTCACCCGCTCACCACGGGCGATCTGCCAGGACACCTTGTCCAACAACGGCATCGCGCCGAATGCAAGGGACACATCGCTGAATTTGAGCAGGGTCATGAGCTTCTCCAAAAACCGGGCGCGCATTCTACCTGAGTTAGGGCTTCAGCAGGCCGGCAATTTGTCTGTCGAAGCACTCTGCACAACATTTGTTGCGAACTTGTGCTGTAAGGCCCGCAAAGCTTTCGCCGCTTGCTGGCAAAAGGCTAAGCTACAGACAATTCAGTGCTGATCGAGGTCAGCACTTGTCATGATTTCTCTGCCCGGATGTCTCATGCGCAGTCGCCTTTTCAGTGTTTTTTCCTGTTTCCTACTTACCGCCGCTGCCGTTCAATCCGCCCAGGCGGTGGACCTGTCCACCCAACGCCAGTATTACGATGAAGCCAAACGCGCCCTGGCCAAGGGCGACACCGGTCCGTATTTGCGTTACAGCCAGGCCCTGGCTGATTATCCGCTGGAACCGTATCTGGCTTACGACGAGCTGACCGCACGCCTGAAAACCGCGAGCAACGCGGAAATCGAGAAATTCCTCGCCGAGCACGGCGACCTGCCCCAGGCCAACTGGATGAAGCTGCGCTGGTTGCGCTGGCTCGCCGACCGTGGCGATTGGACAACCTTCGTCAAGTATTACGACCCGAAACTCAATTTCACCGAACTGGACTGCCTCAATGCGCAGTACCAGATCAGCCATAACCAAAAAGCCGAGGGATACGCCAACGCGGACAAGCTCTGGCTCACGGGCAAATCGCAACCTGCTGCGTGTGATGCGCTGTTTGGCATCTGGGCCGCTGACGGTCAGTTGACCGAGCAAAAACGCTGGCAGCGCACCAAGCTTGCAGCTCAGGCCCGCAACTTTGCATTGGCCAACAGCCTGGTGAAAGGCCTGACCACCCTCGCCCCACGCGGTCGTTTGTTGGTGGATGTGGCACAAAAACCCGAGTTACTTAATCAACCATCACGCTTTACCCCCGCCGACGAACCGATGTCCGACGTGGTCAGCCTCGGCCTGCGCCGCCTGGCCCGCCAAGACCCTGACAAAGCCATGGCCTTGCTCGACGGCTACGCCAGCAGCATGCACTTCTCCCGCGATGAAAAAGTCGCGATCGCGCGGGAAATCGGCCTGACCCTGGCCCGGCGCTTCGACAGTCGAGCGCTGGACGTGATGACCAAATACGACCCGGAGCTGCGTGACAACACGGTTTCCGAATGGCGCCTGCGCCTGCTGCTGCGTCTGGCGCGCTGGGACGACGCTTACCAATTGACCCGTCGCTTGCCGCAGGACCTGGCCACCACCAATCGCTGGCGCTACTGGCAAGCCCGCAGCCTGGAACTGGCACAGCCGCAGAACCCGCAAGTGCAGCACCTCTACAAGAGCCTGGCCCAGGAGCGCGACTTCTACGGCTTTCTTGCCGCTGACCGCTCACAGTCGCCTTATTCGCTGAACAACAAACCTTTAGTGCTCAGTCAGGCGCTGATCAACAAAGTACGCAACACCCCCGGCGTGCGGCGTGCGCTGGAATTCCACGCACGGGGACAGATCGTCGACGGCCGTCGCGAGTGGTATTACGTCAGCCGCCACTTCAACCGCGACGAAATGGTCGCCCAGGCGAAACTGGCCTATGACCTGAAATGGTACTTCCCGGCAATACGCACCATCAGTCAGGCGAAATACTGGGACGATCTGGACATCCGCTTCCCGATGGCCCACCGCAATACCCTTGTGCGTGAATCCAAGGTTCGCGGGCTGCATTCGAGTTGGGTGTTCGCGATCACCCGCCAGGAAAGCGCCTTCATGGACGACGCCCGCTCAGGCGTTGGCGCCAGCGGTCTGATGCAACTGATGCCAGCCACCGCCAAGGAAACCGCGCGCAAGTTCAGCATTCCGCTGGCCTCGCCGAAGCAGGTGCTCGATCCGGACAAGAACATCCAGCTCGGCGCGGCTTACCTGAGTCAGGTGCATAGCCAGTTCAACGGCAACCGCGTCCTCGCTTCTGCCGCTTACAACGCCGGTCCCGGCCGTGTACGCCAGTGGTTGCGTGGTGCTGATCACCTGAGCTTCGATGTCTGGGTCGAAAGCATTCCGTTCGACGAAACCCGCCAATACGTGCAGAACGTGTTGTCTTATTCGGTGATCTACGGCCAGAAGCTCAACTCGCCCCAGCCGCTGGTGGATTGGCATGAACGGTATTTTGATGATCAGTGATCACGCAGATCACACCCGGTAAAGAAAATGCCCTTATCGCGAGATAAGGGCATTTTTCATAGCGCTCGACCGTGTCGGTGCTTAGTCGGTCATCACCTGCACGCCATCGTTGAACTGCAACGCCGCCAGCCGTGCATATAGCGGATTACTGGCAATCAATTCCTGATGCGTCCCTACCGCGACCAGTTTGCCCTGGTCCATCACCGCGATCCGGTCGGCGTTCTTCACCGTGGCCAAACGGTGGGCGATCACCAGTGTGGTGCGGTTGTGCATGAGATTGGGCAAGGCTTGCTGGATCAGGTGTTCACTTTGCGCGTCGAGTGCGCTGGTGGCTTCATCCAGCAGCAGGATTGGCGCATCCACCAACAACGCCCGGGCAATGGCCAGACGCTGGCGTTGACCACCGGAAAGCCCAAGACCGCCATCACCCAGATGGGTTTGATAGCCATCAGGCATTTGTTCGATGAAGTCATGGGCGTGGGCAATTCGGGCCGCTTCCTTGACTTGTTCCAGCGTGGCCGATGGGCAGCTATAGCGGATATTTTCCTCCACGCTGCCGAAGAACAGCGCCGGCGTCTGGGAGACCAAAGCAAAACAGCGACGCAGATCCAGCGGATCGAGGCTGGTCAACGGCACCCCATCCAGCAGAATTAGGCCTTCGCGCGGATCGTAAAAGCGCAGCAGCAAGTCATACACCGTGGATTTACCGGCACCGGATGGCCCCACCAGCGCCAGAGTTTCGCCAGCTCTGACGGTAAGATTCAACCCATCGACGGCGTAGCTTTGCGGACGCGAGGGGTAGGAAAACCTTACATCCTGCAGTTCCAGTTCGCCTTTTACTCGCGCCGGCAAGGTCACCAAACCCGTCGCTGGCGGTTGAATGATGTTTTCCGAGCGTAGTAATTCGGCAATCCGTTCAGCGGCACCGGCGGCGCGTTGCAGTTCACCAATCACTTCGCTCAATGTGCCAAAAGCGCTGCCGACAATCAGGCTGTAGAAGACGAACGCCGCCAGTTCACCGGCAGATATCCGCCCTGCAATCACATCCATGCCGCCGACCCACAACATCACCGCTACAGCGCCGAGCACCAGCACGATGACCAGAGTAATCAGCCACGCTCGCTGGAAGATTCGCTTGCGGGCCGTTTCGAAAGCCTGCTCAACCGTCGTCGCAAAGCGCTGTTCATCCTGCGCCTGATGGTTGTAAGCCTGAACGGTTTTGATCTGCCCGAGGGTTTCGGACACGTAGCTACCGATATCGGCAATCCGGTCCTGGCTCTGCCGCGACAGATTGCGCACGCGCCGCCCGAAAATCAGGATCGGCGCAATCACCAGCGGCAAGGCGATCACCACGATGCTGGTGAGTTTGGGGTTGGTGATGAACAGCAGTACAACCCCGCCGATGACCATCAGCAAGTTGCGCAGGAACAGCGACAACGACGAACCGATCACCGACTGCAGCAGAGTCGTGTCAGCCGTCAGGCGTGACTGGATTTCCGAGCTGCGATTGTCCTCGTAAAACCCCGGATGCAGGTAAACCAAATGGTTGAACACCTGCCGGCGGATGTCTGCCACCACTCGCTCACCGATCCACGACACCAGATAGAACCGGGCAAAGGTGCCGACCGCCAGGCCCAACACCAACAGCATGAATATGCCTATGGATTGGTTGAGCAAGTGCGGTGATTGGGTCATGAACCCCTGATCGACCAGCAGTTTGATCCCCTGCCCCAACGACAAGGTAATACCGGCCGTCACGATCAACGCCAGCAGCGCGCCGAAGGCCGGCCAGCGATAAGGGGCGAGAAAACGACTGGTCAGACGCAAGGCGCGCCGGTGTCGAGAGGAAAGCATCGGGATCATTGAGGTTCACGTCTGTGCTGTTGAATAGGGCCAGCCTACATACTCAAATGGGGTGGAACTCTGTAAATCACAATGAGTCAGGTTAAATATGCCCGTGACGACTAGGGCCTAGAGACTATTGGTCTAAAGTCCCGGTTGAGACGAACGGTCATTTCTGGTTGAGTGGAGATGCCGCCCCCGATAAAGCTCAGGGGATTGTCACAGCCCGGTCACGTGGCGGTTCTAACCTAGGCACACAACCTGATGAGGAGACAGGCCATGTCCTTGCAACACAGCAGCAATGACAAGATTGAAGTGATCCGCACCAAGCCCGGCCAGACTCTGGGTTGTTCGATCATTGATAAGGACGGGCGTGAAGTACCGATCACTGAAGACATGATCCAGGACGCTTGCCGCGAGCTGGAGAAGCGATTGATCAAGCCTGCCGAACAAAAGTGATATAGCCACTGTCTTCCTGACCCGGCCCCTCTGGCCGGGTTTTTTATGCGTGGCTGTCAGACCGCAGCTTGCTCGCGAACGGGCCGGTTCGGTGCCCTAGACCGCAACCGCTCCAAGTGCCGCCACGATCTGCCGCAATACAGGCGAATCTCCCTCAATCCGCACCTTCAACCCTTCAATCTCGCGCCGAACCGGATATTGCTTGCGCAGCACATCAAATGCCGCACGCTGTTCAGCGAGATTGCCTACAAGGCTGCGGCGAAAATCCGCATCGTCGCGGCGTGGGTCGTACACGCCACGGCACAACATCGCCAACGCCCAGGCAGGATCGCTGTCGGCCTGCAAGGTGACTTGCGACAACCACGGGGCAGGCAGCAAGTCACTGAGCTGGATGCTCGCAGGCTGCCCGATAAAGTCGCAGTACGCCTGATAGATCTGCGCCGTCCCGCGCTGTTTGCCATCGAGGCTGTACCCGGCAATGTGCGGCGTGGCCAGTACGCAGAGTTCGGCCAGTGCCACATCGACCTCCGGTTCTGCCTCCCAGACATCGAGCACTGCTTGCAGGTCTTCACGCGCCAGCAGCACTTTGCGCAGCGCGGCGTTATCCACCACCGGGCCACGGGCAGCATTGATGAGCCAGGCACCGGGCTTGAGTTGCTGCAAACGCTGTTGATCGAGCAGATGCCAGGTCGCCCCTTCACCGCTGCGGGTCAATGGCGTGTGCAGGCTGATCACATCGCATTGCTCGATGATCTGCTCCAGGCTGACGTAATCGCCCCCCTCGGCGGACTGACGCGGCGGATCGCAGACCTTCACGTTCCAGCCCAGACCTTTAAGGACCGTGATCAGTCGACCACCGACTTCGCCCGCACCCACCACACCGAAGGTTCGCTGAGCCAGATCGACGCCTTCGATTTCGGCCAGCGTCATCAGGCTGCCAAGCACGTAATCGACCACGCCCCGGGCATTACAGCCGGGCGCACTCGACCAGGTGATACCGGCTTGGGCGAAGTATTCAAGATCCAGATGATCAGTGCCTATGGTGCAGGTGCCAACAAAGCGCACCTTACTGCCCTCGAGCAAGGCACGGTTGACGCTGGTCA
This sequence comes from Pseudomonas sp. NPDC087614, assembly GCF_044743485.1. Classification (NCBI taxonomy): domain Bacteria; kingdom Pseudomonadati; phylum Pseudomonadota; class Gammaproteobacteria; order Pseudomonadales; family Pseudomonadaceae; genus Pseudomonas; species Pseudomonas sp. NPDC087614. The sequence goes on from NZ_JBIUWN010000046.1 coordinate 38,222, forward strand.
CAGAACGCACCAGCAATACATCGGCCTGTTCAACCGTCGCACGGTCGATGGAACGGCCTGGAACTCGGCGGATTTCACCGAAACCGGCAAAAAAAGCATCGAGCAACGGAATATTTTCGTCGGCAACAATCAGCATGGCGGGCTCCTTTGGCGGATCGGCAGTTTAGGTGCAGACAGGCGGTTGGGCCAGCAGGCTTTGCGCTTACAAATCCGTAACAGAGGATTTTTCCTGACCAAGGCGTCAGCGGCGTAGAATGCGGCGCCCTGCGCATCAATATCTGTGGACGCTTTGCCTGTGAATTCCGTAACTGACCAACCTGTCGCCGTCGCCCTCACCCGTCCCGCCAGGGTTCGCCTGGAGATGAAAAACCTGCTCGCCCTGGCGTTGCCGATCATCATCGCGCAACTGGCAACCACGGCCATGGGTTTCGTCGACACGGTAATGGCCGGTCGCGTCGGCCCGGGGGATCTGGCGGCGGTGGCCTTGGGCAACTCGATCTGGGTACCGGTCTTCCTGCTGATGACCGGCACCCTGCTGGCGACCACGCCGAAAGTCGCCCAGCGCTTCGGCGCCGGCACTCACAGCGAGATCGGCCCGGTTGTGCGACAGGCATTGTGGCTGGCGTTGGCAGTAGGGTTAATTGCGACCGTAATGCTGCTCGGCGCCGAGCCGATCCTGCATCTGATGAACGTCGATCCCGAGCTGATTGGCCCTTGCATGCAGTATTTGCACGGCATCGCCAGCGGGCTGCCGGCGGTGGCGTTTTATCATGTACTGCGCTGCTTCAGTGATGGCCTGGGCCGCACGCGGCCGGCGATGGTGTTGGGCTTGTGCGGCCTGGCGCTCAATATCCCGCTGAACTACATCTTCATCTACGGCCACTTCGGCGTGCCGGCCATGGGCGGCGTCGGCTGCGGTTGGGCCACGGCGATCGTGATGTGGGTGATGGCGCTGGGGCTGGCCGGTTACGAGCGCTGGGCGCCAGCCTATCGTTCAAGCGAACTGTTCAGCCGTTTCGATTGGCCACAGTGGGCGGTCATCAAACGTCTGCTGGCGATCGGCCTGCCGATCGGTATCGCCGTGTTTGCCGAGTCGAGCATTTTCGCGGTCATCGCGCTACTGATCGGCAGCCTCGGCGCTACCGTGGTGGCCGGGCACCAGATTGCACTCAACGTCAGCTCGCTGGTGTTCATGATTCCTTACTCACTGGGCATGGCAGTTACCGTGCGCGTGGGCCAGGCTCTGGGCCGGGAAGAACCGCGTGAAGCGCGTTTTGCGGCGGGCGTCGGCATGGGGACCGCATTGGCCTACGCCTGCTTGTCGGCGAGCATGATGTTGCTGTTGCGCGAGCCGATTGCGGCGATCTACACCGCTGACCCGACGGTGATTCACATCGCCGCGATGCTGATTGTGTATTCGGCGCTGTTTCAGTTTTCCGACGCGATCCAGGTCACCGCCGCCGGCGCGCTGCGTGGTTATCAGGACACACGCGTAACGATGATCCTGACCCTGTTCGCCTATTGGGGCATCGGCCTGCCGGTGGGTTACGCCCTCGGCCTGACAGATTGGCTCGGCGCGCCTCGTGGCCCGAGCGGTTTGTGGCAAGGTTTGATCGTCGGCCTGAGTTGCGCGGCGTTCATGTTGTCGATTCGTCTGACCCGCAGTGCGCGCAAGCGTATCCGAATCAGCCGTTCGCTGGGCTAAGTCCACTTAAACCAAAAAAATGTGGGAGCGGGCTTGCTCGCGAAAGCGGTATCTCAGTCGCCCTTGCAGGTGACTGAAAAACTGCATTCGCGAGCAAGCCCGCTCCCACATTGGGTTTGGCCTGAGGCTCAGGCGTGCTTCTTGCGAATCCAGTACAGGTAAGTACCAGCCTCTTCATGCTGGCTAACCAGTTCATGGTCGAGAAACACACAGAACTTGGGGATATCGCGCTTGGTCGACGGATCGGTGGCGATCACCTTGAGCAGGCCGCCGGGTGCCAGATCACGGATGTGCTGATGCAGCATCATCACCGGCTCCGGGCAATTGAGGCCCGTGGCATCGAGGGTACCGTCGACCGGCATGTCGATCATTTCACTCATGATTCACTCCTGAAACTGGCCGGCATTGTCGCGCATTGCCGGGTATATCGTCTAACCCTGTGGTGCTTCAGCGGGATTTGGGTTTTTTAACGTCATGCCGACGCAAGTGGCACGTGACCTCTTCGCGATCGTGATACAGCTGCTTGCAGCCGATATCAACCTTGATGCCGCGCGCCTTGAAACCATCGGCAATGCGCTCAAGCAGACGCTTCACTTCGGCATAACGCTGTTTCATCGGCAGCTTCAGGTTCACGACCGCCTCACGGCAATGCCCCTCGCCGATCCACTCTTCGAGCATCGCCGCGTTACGCGCCGGTTTCTCGACGATGTCGCAAACCATCCAGTCCACCGGTTGCTTGGGCTTGAAGGTAAAACCGTCAGCCATCAAATGCTGCACCAAACCCGTGTCCATCAGACTTTCGGCCATCGGACCGTTGTCGATGGCGGTCACCAGCATGCCGCGATTGACCAGTTGCCAGGTCCAGCCACCCGGCGCGGCGCCGAGATCGACGCCGGTCATGTCGCTGTGTAGACGATCTTCCCACTGATCACGCGGGATGAAGTGGTGCCAGGCCTCTTCCAGCTTCAGTGTCGAACGGCTTGGCGCCTCACGCGGAAACTTCAAACGAGGGATACCCATCGGCCACATCGCCGAGTTACCCGCGTCCGCCATACCGAGAAAAACTTCGCGGCCGCTCTTGAAGGTCAGCAACAGACGCGGCTTGCTGGCGTCTTCCACCAGTTTGCCGGCGCCGGTCAACGCTTTACGCAGCGGGCCTTCGAACTTCTTGCAGAAATTCGACAGTTCCTTGCCGTCGTTGGTGTCGACGACTTCCAGCCAAAGGCTGCCGCACACCGGGAAATCGGCCATGTGCGCGAGGATCACGCTGATACGGTCGGTTTCAGGCAGATCGATGAAAACGCCACGCGCCCATTGGCGCGGGAAGATCAGCTCGGCAAAACGCTGACCACGCATCAGGCGCTCGGCGCCGTCTTCTTCGGTGCAGACAAACTCGGCGCAGGCGGTGGCCGTTTTGGCTTTGGCGTAACCGGCCACGTTGAGTTGGGCGGCGAGGTCGGAAATCTCCGAGCAGACTTCGCCTTCGAAACCTGGCCGGCAATGCATGAATAGGGTGTTCATTCTTACTCCTGGGCAGAGGGCGGACATTCGGCCCCTGCGCGATGCTCAGGCCTTGCGTTGCGGCAAAGCCTGTCACGAAAACCGGCGCATGATAGCCGATGTCGGAACCTTGGACTTCGTCATAGAGTCCAGTTATTAGCCAGCTAATGAAAACAGGGCTAGTTTTAAAGCTCTATTCGTCCCCCGATCCGTAGCCGTGCGGATTCAAAGGAGTGATCGTAATGCCGTCCCTCGATAGTCTGAAGACGCTTAAAACACTGCAAATCGACGATAAGACCTACCACTATTTCAGCCTGCCGGATGCTGCCAAAAGCCTTGGCAACATCGACAAGCTACCGATGTCGCTGAAAGTGCTGCTGGAAAACCTGCTGCGCTGGGAAGATGAAAAAACCGTCACCGGCGCCGACCTCAGAGCGATTGCCGCCTGGCTCAAGGAGCGCCGCTCCGACCGCGAGATCCAGTACCGCCCGGCCCGGGTATTGATGCAGGATTTTACCGGTGTACCGGCCGTGGTCGATCTCGCCGCGATGCGCGCCGCCATGGCCAAGGCCGGTGGTGATCCGCAGCGGATCAATCCGCTGTCGCCGGTGGACCTGGTGATCGACCATTCGGTAATGGTCGACAAATTCGCCACCGCCAGCGCTTTCGAGCAGAACGTCGACATCGAAATGCAGCGCAACGGTGAGCGTTACGCCTTCCTGCGTTGGGGCCAGAGCGCTTTCGACAACTTCAGCGTGGTGCCGCCGGGCACCGGGATCTGTCACCAGGTCAACCTCGAATACCTCGGCCGCACGGTGTGGACCAAAGATGAAGACGGTCGTACCTATGCCTTCCCTGATACGCTGGTGGGCACCGACTCCCACACCACCATGATCAATGGCCTTGGCGTGCTGGGCTGGGGTGTCGGCGGGATCGAAGCCGAAGCGGCGATGCTTGGGCAACCGGTGTCAATGCTGATTCCGGAAGTGGTCGGTTTCAAACTGACCGGCAAACTCAAGGAAGGCATCACCGCGACCGACCTGGTGCTGACCGTCACGCAAATGCTGCGCAAGAAAGGTGTGGTGGGCAAATTCGTCGAGTTCTATGGCGACGGCCTCGCCGACCTGCCGCTGGCTGACCGCGCGACCATCGCCAACATGGCTCCGGAATATGGCGCAACGTGCGGTTTCTTCCCGGTCGATGACGTGACCCTGGAATACCTGCGCCTGTCCGGACGCCCCCCGCACGTGGTGAAACTGGTCGAGGCTTACACCAAGACTCAGGGGTTGTGGCGTCTACCCGGTCAGGAGCCGGAGTTCACCGACAGCCTGGCGCTGGACATGGGTGGCGTCGAAGCGAGCCTCGCCGGGCCAAAACGACCGCAGGATCGCGTTTCATTACCCAACGTTGCGCAAGCCTTCAGCGACTTCCTCGACCTGCAATTCAAACCCACCAGTAAAGAAGAAGGACGTCTTGAAAGCGAAGGTGGCGGCGGCGTGGCCGTGGGCAATGCCGATCTCATCGGCGAAACGGAGTACGAATACGAGGGGCGCACCTATCGACTGAAAAACGGCGCGGTGGTTATCGCCGCCATCACCTCGTGTACCAACACCTCAAACCCGAGTGTGATGATGGCCGCCGGGCTCTTGGCCAAAAAAGCCGCGGAGAAGGGGCTGACCCGTAAACCGTGGGTGAAGAGTTCGCTGGCGCCGGGCTCGAAAGTGGTTACCGATTACTACAAGGCGGCGGGACTGACGCAATACCTCGACCAGCTTGGCTTTTCGCTGGTGGGTTACGGTTGCACCACCTGCATCGGCAACTCCGGCCCGCTGCCAGAGCCGATCGAGAAAGCCATTCAGAAAGCAGACCTTGCTGTCGCTTCGGTGCTGTCCGGCAACCGCAACTTCGAAGGTCGGGTGCATCCATTGGTGAAAACCAACTGGCTGGCCTCACCACCGCTGGTGGTGGCTTACGCGCTGGCCGGCACTGTTCGTACCGATATCAGCAGCGAACCGTTGGGCAATGATCCACAAGGCAATCCGGTGTATCTGCGCGATATCTGGCCGAGTAGCCAGGAAATCGCCGACGCGGTGAATCAGGTCAACACCGCGATGTTCCACAAGGAATACGCCGAAGTGTTTGCCGGCGACGAACAGTGGCAAGCCATCGAGGTGCCACAAGCGGCAACTTATGTGTGGCAGGACGATTCGACCTACATCCAGCATCCGCCGTTTTTCGACGAGATTTCTGGCCCACTGCCAGAGATCAAGGATGTAAAAGGCGCGCGGGTGTTGGCTTTGCTCGGCGATTCGGTGACCACCGACCACATCTCCCCTGCCGGCAACATCAAGACCGACAGCCCGGCCGGGCGTTACCTGCGCGAAAAAGGCGTGGAACCGCGGGACTTCAACTCCTACGGCTCGCGGCGCGGCAACCATGAAGTGATGATGCGCGGCACCTTTGCCAACATCCGCATCCGCAACGAGATGCTCGGCGGTGAAGAAGGCGGCAACACGATCTACATGCCCACGGGTGAGAAACTGGCGATCTACGACGCGGCCATGAAATATCAGGCTTCGGGAACACCCTTGGTGGTGATTGCCGGACAGGAATACGGTACCGGCTCCAGCCGTGACTGGGCGGCTAAAGGCACCAACCTGTTGGGCGTCAAAGCGGTGATTGCCGAAAGTTTCGAGCGCATCCACCGCTCCAATCTGGTGGGCATGGGCGTATTGCCGCTGCAATTCAAGCTCGATCAAAACCGCAAGAGCCTGCACCTGACCGGCAAGGAAACCTTCGAGATTAAGGGCCTGAGTGGCATTGAGCTGACGCCGCGGATGAATCTGCCGCTGGTGATCACCCGTGAAGACGGGCAGCAGGAGAAAATCGACGTGCTGTGCCGCATCGATACCTTGAATGAAGTGGAGTACTTCAAGGCGGGCGGGATCCTGCATTACGTGCTGCGGCAGCTTATCGCCTCTTGATCCACACCGTACCTGCTGGGGGGAGCTTGCTCTCTCCCCACAGTGGGTCATACCGGCACTTTTTTACGGACGAAAAAAAACCCGCCGAAGCGGGTTTTTCCCAAGACCATTATCGACTCCCTGTCGGCAGCGATCCTTGCAATGGTCGATCATCCGTGATCCTGAAGTACTCCCTGTGCTTCAGTTGATGTGTGTAGATTACGCGTGGGATCCAATCGGCAATAGTCGACATAGCTACCATCGCGTGTAGGACATTCGCTATACGACCCCTTCCGAAAACCCTTAGACGTGTCAGGCGCGGGGCTTCAAATCCGCAATGTGTTCGACTTCCAGCGGCCCATAGGCGTATTCCGGCAGAAACCATACAGCAGCCAACACCCCCAACCTCATCCACCTGCCCCCTGACGAGCCCTGGCACTGTCGATAAGAAAGTGTTCAAGGCGGCTCAACTGTTCTTCCCAGCCACGGCTGTCCATGTAATAAGCCTCCTTCTGACGAATATCCGGAATGTGCGCAAAACCTGACTCTGACACCTTCAGCAAGGTGCCTTCCTCGTAATCTTGCAGCTCAAACTTGACCAGCGTGGTGGGCTCTTGGGAATAGTCGATCTTTGGATTGACCGCATACGGATGCCAGCGGAATGAAAATAGTTGCTGCGGCTCGACTCGCTCGACCAGCACATTCCATAAAACGTGCTCAAAACCCGGATACGTGACTTGCCCTTGCGTCCATTCGCCGGCAATAAAACGCCTGCCTTCCAGTGCCACCCCAAACCACTGGCCAAACGCCTCGGCATCGACCAATGCACGCCAGACATGAGAACGTGGCGCCCTGAGCATGATTTTGCGTTCGAAACTATTGGGTACTGGTTTCATACGTCACCTCCTGTTCTGAACAGTAGGCTTGTATGACCACATGTCCAACCTGAAGTTGTATCAAAGCAGTGCAGCGGTTCATCTGCAATGACACATCCGGCAGCGTTTCAAGCGCCTCTGAACGGTTGAAACTGATACCTTTTCCCGGGAATTGAACGAAGCAAGGAAGAGTCATGCAGCCATCCCTCACCGAACGTTATCGCGGCGCCCTGCTGGGCCTGGCTTGCGGCGACGCGGTCGGCACCACGGTTGAGTTCAAACCGCGCGGTTCATTCCAACCATTGACTGACATGCTCGGTGGTGGTCCTTTCCACTTGAAACCGGGGCAATGGACGGATGACACATCGATGGTTCTGTGCCTGGCGGAAAGTCTGCTGAGTAAAAACGGTTTCGATGCCACAGACCAGATGGGCCGCTATCTCAACTGGTGGAAATGGGGTTACCTCAGTTCGACCGGCGAATGTTTTGATATTGGCATGACCGTCAGTCAGGCGCTCTCGCATTATCAGCAAACAGGTGAACCCTTTGCTGGATCAACCGACCCGCACACCGCTGGTAATGGCTCCCTGATGCGGCTGGCACCGGTGGTGCTGTTTTACTTTCCTGACGTTGAACTGGTGCGAAAGTTTGCCGCCGACAGCTCGCGAACAACCCATGCAGCGCCTGAAGCTATCGAATGCTGCTTACTATTTGCCGAACTGATCGGCAAAACCCTGCTCGGAACAGCGAAAAACATCTTGCTCGAGCACGCCCTCACGACCTTCACACAACCCAAAGTCGTTGCGCTGGCCCGAGGTGAATACCTCGACAAACCGGCAAACGAAATACGCGGTAGCGGCTACAGCGTCGAGTCATTGGAAGCAGCATTGTGGTGCTTTCATCACACCGACAGTTTTTCAGAGGCGATCCTGCAAGCCGCGAATCTGGGCGATGATGCCGACACCACCGCCGCGATCGTTGGCCAGTTGGCCGGTGCCTTCTACGGCGTCGGGGCCATTCCTGCCAAATGGCTGGAACTGCTGCATGAAGGCGAGGAGATTACAGCGACCGCAGACCGCTTGCTTGAAGCCTCCAGACAACGAGCACCTGAATAGGAACCACGCAGTCGCTACACTACTCTGCACTTTCATCCGACATAACGAGAACTCCCATGTCCCCACGCCTGCTCCTGGCCCTGATGCCATTTCTGTTCACCCCCCTCGCCCACGCCGCCGTCGACTGTGCCAACGCCAGCGATCAGGCGACGATGAATCAATGCGCCGGCCAGGACTTCAAAGCGGCGGACAAAGAACTGAACACCGTATATCAGCAGATCACCGGGCGCTTGAAGGACAATCCGGATAGCAAGAAGCTGTTGGTCAATGCGCAAAGGGCGTGGATCGGGTTTCGCGATGCCGAGTGCGCGTTTTCGTCATCCGGGGTGGCGGGCGGCAGCGTTTACCCGCTGATTTACAGTAGCTGCATGACGGCCGTGACCAAAGTCCGGGTTGAGGCGCTGAAGCAATATTTGAAGTGTGAAGAAGGTGACATGGGTTGCCCGGTCCCCGGGGCCTGATGCGTGTAGTGAGGATTTTTTGCGCAATAACTGTGCCGCCGCGCGGAAACGGTATTGCTCGACAGCTTCCAGCACATGCTCAGCCTGCGAGAGCCTGTGCTGTCTAGCTGCTGCCGGTTAAACGTGCGGATTGCCCGGTGCTTTGGTCGGCGCGGCGTATTGCGGCTTAAGATGACCATCCTGATCAAGTAGCCAGGCGTCCATGATCTGCCGTACCACGGGACCGGCGACACGACCACCGGCTTCGCCGTTTTCGATCATCACCGAAACCGCAATCTTAGGATCTTCAGCCGGCGCAAAACCGACGAACAAGGCATTGTCGCGGTGGCGTTCGAGGGTCTTCTCACGGTTATAGCGCTCACCTTGCTTGATCGCCACCACCTGTGCCGTGCCGCTCTTGCCGGCGATTCGATATTGCGCACCTGCTGCCGCCGCGCGAGCAATGCCGCGGGGAGCGTGCATCACCATCTGCATGCCGTGGTTGACCTGCTCCCAGTCGCGCGGGTCCTTGAGCACGATATTCGGCATCGGATGCTCATCGACCGGTGCCACACCATCGACAGTCTTGGCCAAGTGCGGTCGGTTCCACACGCCTTTGTTTGCGATCAACGCGGTCGCCTGCGCCAGTTGCAAAGGTGTGACCTGCATGTAGCCTTGACCAATACCGAGGATGACCGTTTCGCCCGGGTACCAGGCCTGCCGCCGTGTCGCGCGCTTCCAGGCTTGAGATGGCATCAGACCGGGGGATTCTTCGAACATATCCAGCGAGACTTTCTCACCCAGGCCGAACATCGCCATGTAGTCGTGCAGGCGATCAATGCCGAGCTTGTGCGCCAGATCATAGAAGTAGGTGTCATTGGAGCGCATGATCGCTGCGTCCATGTCGACCCAACCGTCACCGCTGTGGTTCCAGTTTCGGTACTTGTGATCGTAGTCCGGGAGTTGGTAGTAGCCCGGATCGAACACGCGGGTCTGCGGCGTGACAACGCCCGCATCGAGACCGGCGATCGCGACTTCCGGCTTGATCGTCGAGCCCGGCGCGTACAAGCCTCGAAGTACACGGTTGAATAGCGGCCGATCAATGGAGTCACGGAGCGCCGAATACTCCTTGGAGCTGATGCCAGTAACGAACAGGTTAGGGTCAAAACTCGGGTTGCTGACCATGGCTAACACCTCGCCACTGCTCGGATCAAGCGCCACGACGGAACCGCGGCGATCCCCCAAAGCAGCTTCGGCAGCTTCCTGCAATTTGACGTCGAGGCTCAGGACTATGTTTTTGCCCGGCACGGGATCTGTATGTTTGAGTACCCGTAGCACTCGGCCTTGAGCGTTGGTTTCCACTTCCTCATAACCGACGTGACCGTGCAGTTGCGCTTCATAGAAGCGTTCGATACCGGTTTTGCCGATGGATTGGGTGCCGCGGTATTCCACCGAGTCGAGGGTCTTGGATTCTTTTTCATTGATGCGGCCGACATAACCAATTGAGTGAGCGAAGTGCATGCCGAATGGGTAATGTCGAACGAACTGTGGCTCTACATCCAGGCCAGGCAAACGGAACTCATTGACCGCCAACACAGCGATTTGTTCTTCCGTCAGCTCATAGAACAGCGTTACCGGGGTGAACGGGTGGTGGGACTGCTTCAGCGCCTTGTCGAATACCGTCCGATCTTCCGCAGGTAGGTGTAAGAGATTGATAACCTCGTCCAACTCCTGATTGACGTTGGTGGCACGTTCGCGAGTGATGCTCAGGTTGTAACTGGGACGGTTATCTGCCAATAGCACGCCATTGCGGTCGTAGATCAGTCCGCGTGTGGGCGGGATCGGCAAAACATGGACGCGGTTGTTTTCTGAAATGGTTGAGTGGTAGTCGAACTCGACTACTTGCAGGATGTAAAGGCGCACCACCAGCGCACAGCTAATGACGAAGACGAAAAAGGCGCAGGCGATCAACCTTTTGTTGACCAGCCGCGCCTCTTTCTCGTGATCCTTGATCGGGATTGGTTCAGGCATTTCCACAGCAACTCTTTGACATAAATGAGTGCCGCTCCCTAGGCATGGCATCAGTCCGTGAAAAAAAGAGCTGCACCATACCAAAAACTGCCCGGTCACTTCATAACGTTTTTCCCCCAACAGAAGCTCTTGTAACAGCTAGGGGATCAACGGGCCTGAAAACTTTCCTGCGGGCAAAACAAAACCCCAACTGCTTTCGCAATTGGGGTTTCGGAATTTAATCTTGACGATGACCTACTCTCACATGGGGAAACCCCACACTACCATCGG
>NZ_JBIUWN010000047.1:0-49024 GCF_044743485.1 Pseudomonas sp. NPDC087614
TGGCTGTTTGGGAATGGTCGCTTCCTGCTGCGTCAGTTGGAGGGAGCAAAAGCGGAAATGGCCTTGGCGGTGAACGCTTACAACCTCAAGCGAGCTATTAGCGTGCTCGGAGCCCGCCAGTTGATGGCGCTAATGGGCTGAAAGGCCTTTTTTCGTCTGTTGCCCGCACAAAAACAAACGCCCCGAACAAGTCGGGGCGTTTTGTTGGGCCTTCATCAGTGTGTTTTCACACAGTCTGTTCGGGTGGCTTTTTCATTTTGCGCCCTTATATCAATGCAATGCTTGCCCGATGGGTGCCTACAGGTATGCTGATCGCCTGCCGAGGAGATAGAAATGGCCTACGATTTTGACCTTTATGTGATTGGTGCCGGTTCCGGTGGTGTGCGGGCTGCGCGGTTTGCGGCCGGTTTTGGTGCAAAAGTGGCCGTGGCCGAGAGCCGTTATCTGGGCGGTACTTGTGTCAACGTCGGCTGCGTGCCGAAAAAGCTGTTGGTGTACGGGGCGCATTTCGCCGAAGACTTCGAGCAGGCATCCGGTTTCGGCTGGAGTCTGGGGGAGGCCGGTTTCGATTGGGCAACGCTGATTGCCAACAAGGATCGCGAGATCAAACGCCTGAACGGCATTTATCGCAATTTACTGGTCAACAGCGGTGTGACCCTGCATGAAGCTCATGCCAGGATCGTGGGGCCGCATGAGGTTGAAGTCGACGGAAAGCGCTTTACTGCAAAAAATATCCTGATTGCCACGGGCGGCTGGCCGCACATCCCGCAGATTCCGGGGCACGAACATGCGATTGGCTCCAATGAGGCGTTCTTCCTCAAAGCGTTACCTAGACGCGTATTGGTGGTGGGCGGCGGTTATATCGCGGTCGAGTTCGCTGGCATCTTCCATGGCCTCGGTGCAGACACGACGCTGCTGTATCGCGGCGATCTGTTCTTGCGTGGTTTCGATGGTGCGGTGCGCAAGCATTTGCAGGAAGAACTGACCAAGCGTGGGCTGGATCTGCAATTCAATACCGATATCGCGAGCATCGAAAAACAGGCTGATGGCAGCTTGAAAGCCACCCTCAAGGATGGGCGAGTCCTTGAAGCAGATTGTATTTTCTACGCCACCGGTCGCCGTCCGATGCTGGACAATCTGGGACTGGAAAACACCGGCGTGCAGCTCAATGACAAGGGTTTCATCAAGGTCGATGAGCAGTACCAGACCACTGAGCCTTCGATCCTGGCGCTGGGCGACGTGATTGGTCGCGTGCAACTCACGCCCGTGGCGTTGGCCGAAGGTATGGCAGTGGCGCGTCGTCTGTTCAAGCCGGAGCAATACCGTCCGGTGGATTACAAGATGATCCCGACGGCGGTGTTCAGCCTGCCGAACATCGGTACGGTCGGCTTGACCGAAGAGGAGGCCCGAGAGGCGGGGCACGCTGTGGTGATTTACGAAAGCCGCTTCCGGCCGATGAAGCTGACCCTGACCGAGTGTCAGGAGCGTACGCTGATGAAGCTGGTGGTCGACGGCAAGACCGACAAAGTGCTCGGTTGCCATATGGTTGGCCCGGATGCCGGGGAAATCGTGCAGGGGCTGGCGATTGCGTTGAAGGCTGGCGCCACCAAGCGTGACTTCGACGACACGATCGGGGTTCACCCGACGGCCGCCGAAGAGTTTGTCACCATGCGTACACCGGTCGGCGCTTAAGCGTCTTTCGGTTTGGCCGGGTCTGGCGCTGCCGCAACGGTAGCCGCCAGGCGCAGGCTGTCTTCCAGGCTCGCCTGAGTCTTGGTCAACTCCTTTTCCAGTGACTGATTAAGCAACGTCTGTTCTTCGACGCTCTGCTTGAGTGTCTGACTTTCCAGTGATGCCATACGCAAGCGTTCCTGGAGGAGGGTGCGTTCGCTGTCGACCCGGGTGGCCTGCTCCAGTAGTTGGTCCTGACGCTGATTGCTCTGTTTGAGCTGCTCCTGCATCAGGCTCAATTCGCGCTGGGTGCCACGGTTCTCGGTGAGCAGGCGCTCGTTGTCGCGATGCAGCTGAGTGATTTCATCCTGTCGAACCAGTGCGCTTTGCTGTGCTTGGCGCAACTCCGCCTGCAGCTGCTGCACCTGGCCTTCGTGGCGGCTCTGTTCCTGCTCACGCTGTTCTTTGCTGGCGTTGCGGTAATGCTCCAGCGCGTCGCGGGCATGCAGGTGTTTTTCTTCTAGCGAGCGAATCTGCTCGTCCTTGTCCTGCAAGCGCAATTCAAAGTCGGCCAATGCCTGATTCAGACCGGCGTTGCGGGTTTGCTCGGTTTGCAGCATCGAGCGGGTGTTGTTCAGTGCTTCGGATTCGCGCTCCAGTGCAGCGCCCTGAATGTCGTGCTGTTGCTCCAACTGCTCGAGCGCCTGGCGGGTCTGCTTAAGCTCCGACTCCAATGCCTCACGCTGCTGCCCAAACGCCTCGCGGGCCTGCTCGATGGGCTCTTGGGCTTGCTCTTTCAGGCGTTGCGCCAGGCGTGAAACCAGTGCTGTGAGCTCGTCATCAATCGGTTGCGCCGATGCCTCGATCGGCTGGGCGCCGTCATCCAGCTCCTTCAAATAGCGATGGATCGTGGTTTTCGAACCGGTGTTACCCATTTCAATGCGTACGGCATCGATGCTCGGGTGTTCGCCTCGGGCCAGAATCGCTGTGCGCGCGATCTGAACCAGCGCTTTGGTAATGCCGCCACGGGCCATGTGAGCTCCTACGGTTATGTACTGTGGTACATGCCACTAAAGTACGCAGTGTACCATGTCAAAAATAAAGATAAATCTTTGATATTTAAGACGCGGGATATTCTGGTATTACCCAGTGTCAGGTGATTAAATCCGCTTTTTGATCTGCGAATCAGTACGCCAGCGAGAAAACAGCCCATGAGCGATATGGATCGCTATCTGCAAGCCGCCACCCGTGACAACACCCGCCGCAGCTATCGTGCGGCTATCGAACATTTCGAAGTGAGCTGGGGCGGATTTCTGCCGGCCACGGCCGACAACGTTGCGCGGTATCTGGTCGAGCATGCAGGCGTGCTGTCGATCAATACGCTCAAGCTGCGGTTGTCGGCGCTGGCGCAGTGGCACAACAGCCAAGGTTTTGCCGACCCGACCAAAGCACCCGTAGTGCGTAAGGTGTTTAAGGGCATCCGCGCTTTGCACCCGGTCCAGGAGAAGCAAGCCGAACCTCTGCAGTTACGGGATCTGGAGCGAGTCGTTGATTGGTTGGAGCAGGAGGCCAAAGCCGCGAAGGAAAAACAGGATCGACCGCAGTTGCTCAAGGCATCCCGCGATCGCGCGTTGATTCTGCTTGGCTTCTGGCGTGGTTTTCGCAGTGATGAATTGTGCCGCTTGCAGATTGAACATGTGCAGGCGCAGGCCGGCAGCGGCATTACGCTGTATCTGCCACGCAGCAAGAGTGATCGGGAAAACCTCGGGCAAACGTATCAAACCCCGGCACTTTTGAAGTTGTGCCCGGTTCAGGCATACATCGATTGGCTCAACGAAGCCGCTCTGGTGCGCGGCCCGGTTTTCCGTGGCATCGACCGCTGGGGCAATCTGTGCGAGGAGGGCTTGCACGCCAACAGTGTGATACCGCTGTTGCGTCAGGCGCTTGAGCGCGCCGGTATCGCTGCCGAGGGGTACACCAGTCACTCGCTGCGTCGCGGTTTTGCGACCTGGGCTCACCAAAGTGGTTGGGATCTGAAGTCTCTGATGAGTTACGTCGGCTGGAAGGACATGAAGTCAGCCATGCGCTATGTTGAAGCCAGCCCCTTTCAAGGGGTGGCCCGGATTACGGATAAGCCGCTGTCGCCCTAGATATCGTTTTCTTCTATTAATACAGCCCGCTAATAGCGAAAACAAATCAGCAGCATCAGGTTTGCCAATGAGCCATCCGTCGAGTGAGTGGGTAGGATTCACCCCATCAACTTCATAACCCCTGACGGAGAGTCATCAATGCCTATCATCAACAGCCAAGTAAAACCGTTCAAAGCTACCGCGTTCAAAAACGGCGACTTCGTTCAAGTCTCGGACGCTGATCTGAAAGGCAAGTGGTCGGTCGTGTTCTTCTACCCAGCCGACTTCACCTTCGTTTGCCCAACCGAGCTGGAAGACCTGGCTGACAACTACGCTGCCTTCCAGAAACTGGGCGTAGAGATCTACAGCGTTTCCACCGACACCCACTTTGCCCACGCGGCCTGGCACAACACCTCGCCAGCCATCGGCAAAATCCAATACACCATGATCGGCGACCCGACTCAGGTTATCTCCCGCAACTTCGACGTGTTGATCGAAGAAGCTGGCCTGGCTGACCGTGGCACCTTCGTGATCAACCCTGAAGGCCAGATCAAAATCGTTGAGCTGAACGATGGCGGCGTTGGCCGTGACGCTTCCGAGCTGCTGCGCAAAATCAAGGCTGCGCAGTACGTTGCTGCTCACCCAGGCGAAGTTTGCCCAGCCAAATGGAAAGAAGGCGAGGCCACTCTGGCTCCGTCCCTGGACCTGGTCGGCAAGATCTAAGTCTGTGACACGCAACTCAGGGCGGGACTCCGCACCTACTTAAGTAAGCTGCACCGCCCAATAGAAAAGCCCGGGCGAGATTCGCTCGGGCTTTTTTTCGCCTTAAATAAAGGAAATCGCCCGTATGTTGGACGCCAATCTTAAAGCCCAGTTGAAATCGTACCTGGAACGGGTCACCCAGCCGATCGAGATCGTTGCTTCTCTCGATGACGGTGCGAAATCCCGTGAAATGCTTGAACTGCTCAAAGACGTTGCCAGTCTTTCGAGCCAAATTACCCTGATCGACAGCGGTGATGACGCACGCAAACCGTCGTTCTCGATCAACCGCCCGGGTGCAGACATCAGTCTGCGTTTCGCTGGCATCCCGATGGGCCACGAATTCACCTCGCTGGTGCTGGCCTTGCTGCAAGTCGGCGGCCACCCTTCGAAAGCCAGTGTTGAAGTGATCGAGCAAATCCGTTCGCTCAAAGGCGAGTTCAGCTTCGAGACTTATTTCTCGCTGTCCTGCCAGAACTGTCCGGACGTGGTCCAGGCGCTGAACCTGATGGCCGTGCTCAACCCGAATATCCGCCACGTCGCCATCGACGGCGCGCTGTTCCAGGATGAAGTCAATGATCGCAAGATCATGGCGGTGCCGAGCATCTACCTCAACGGTGAAAATTTTGGTCAGGGCCGCATGGGCCTGGAAGAAATTCTCGCCAAACTCGACACCGGAGCCATCGAGCGTCAGGCCGAGAAAATCAGCGCCAAACAAGCCTTTGATGTGCTGGTGGTTGGCGGTGGGCCGGCCGGTGCTTCAGCGGCTATCTATGCTGCGCGTAAAGGTATTCGCACCGGCGTTGCCGCCGAGCGTTTCGGCGGTCAGGTGCTGGACACCATGGCCATCGAGAACTTCATTTCCGTACAGGAGACTGAAGGCCCGAAACTGGCAACGGCCCTGGAAGAGCACGTCAAACAGTACGACGTCGATATCATGAACCTGCAACGCGCCGACAAGTTGCTTGCCGGCAAAAACGGCGAGCTGCATGAAGTCCGTTTCGCCAGCGGTGCGACGCTCAAAGCCAGGAGTGTGATCCTGGCGACCGGCGCACGGTGGCGTGAAATGAACGTACCGGGCGAGCAGGAATACCGAAACAAAGGCGTGGCTTATTGCCCGCACTGCGATGGCCCTCTGTTCAAAGGCAAGCGCGTAGCGGTAATCGGTGGCGGTAACTCCGGTGTTGAGGCAGCCATCGACCTGGCCGGTATCGTGTCTCATGTGACGCTGTTGGAGTTCGACGTACAACTGCGTGCTGACGCTGTGTTGCAGCGCAAACTTCACAGTCTGTCGAACGTGACCGTCATAACCAGTGCGCAAACCACTGAAGTGACAGGCGATGGGCAGAAGGTCAATGGCTTGCGTTACAAGGATCGTCAGGCTGACGCGTTGCGTACTGTCGAGCTGGAAGGGATCTTTGTACAGATCGGTCTGTTGCCCAACACCGACTGGCTCAAAGGCACCATCGAGTTGTCACCGCGTGGCGAGATCATTGTCGATAACCGTGGTGAAACCTCGATTCCCGGCATCTTCGCTGCGGGCGACGTGACCACCGTGCCGTACAAGCAGATCGTGATAGCGGTGGGCGAGGGCGCCAAGGCTTCGCTGAGTGCTTTCGATCACTTGATCCGCACTTCGGCTCCGGCGTAAACGTCCGGCCTGAAAACACAAAACCCCATGAGTGATCATGGGGTTTTTTGTGCCTTACACAAAAACAGCGTAGGAGTGTTGAATTACATAGGTGCTGGCTGAATGATCTCGACCCAGTAGCCGTCCGGATCCTTGATGAACGCCAGACTTTTCATGCGGCCATCACTCAGGCGTTTCTGGAAGTCGCAGCCCAGTTCTTCGAAGCGCGCGCAGGCAGCAACGATGTCCGGCACCGAGATGCAGATGTGACCGAAGCCACGCGGATCAGTGTTGCCATTGTGGTAAGCAAAGTCAGCGTCGCTCTCGGTGCCGTGGTTGTGCGTCAGCTCCAGAATGCCCGGGATCGACTTCATCCATTCGGTGCGGGCGGCGGCGTCGGCAGGGATCTGCGCCTTGTCGACCAGTGCGAGGAAATACAGGCTGAACTCGGCGTCCGGGAAATCACGTTTTTCAACCAGCGAAAAACCCAGCACGCGGGTGTAAAAGTCCAGCGACCGGGTGATGTCTTTTACACGCAGCATGGTGTGGTTGAACACGAAGTTGCGGGTTGCGCTGTCTGGCGTGGCCGTGACGCCGGGGAAGGTGTTCAGTTCTTTGAGGCTCATGGGCCCTCCAATAACGATGGGGCGAGTGAATGGACGCAATGATACGCATGCCTGTCGGCATCGCCAAACGAAAGGGCAGGCTTGCCCTCCACGCGGGCGAGCCTCAGACTTTGCCGATCAATCTGCGAGTGTCTGCGGCAATGATCCGACTGTTCAAATCCCTGTTTGTTTACTTTGTCTTTTCGCTAATCGCCATGAGCGTGTTCGCTGGCGAGCCCGATATCACCTGGCCCGCAGGCTGGGAGGTCGAAGCGCTGACTGATGTGGCGCCGCAGGTTTCCCGTCAGCGGGCGGTCAAGAACGATGCCGATGGCAATCAGGTGATGGTGATGGAACTCACGATGACTCGGGTCGAATCGGGTCATCAGGTTAACTTGCAGGGTGTGTTGCTGGAAATGCGCAAGTCGATACAAAAGGACTTTTTCCAGGGGGGGTATCAGAGTGTCTGCAATAAGGTGCATCCGACGATGCTTGGTGCTTTGTCTGCACTGGAGACGACTTGCACAGTGACCGAAAACGGCCGGCATGTGTTATCGCAAACGCTGGTGGCGGCGGTTGATGCGGATAAGGCTTATGTACTTTCCTATGCCGGCCAGGCCGAGGTTTATAAAGCAAGCGCGGAGGAGATCGTGGCGGTGAGAAACAGCTTGAAACTTTAAGTGCCTGTACTTTTCAAGGCATGGTTAGATACCTGAAGGGATTAAGCACAAAGTTTAATGATGGCCATTTCCGCAACATTGCGCGGCAAAATGTTTAGGTCTCACGAGTCGGGGAGGCTACAGAAAGCGCTCAACTTGCACGATGAAATTCATTTCATTTGTTAGATATTGTCAATAAAAAAGCCCTGCTTGATGCAGGGCTTGTTTGTTGGCGTGGGATTAACCGCGCAACCAGGAATCAACGGTGGCTGCACCGTATTGTTCCTTCCAGGCTTTAAGGCCGCGGTGGTTGCCGCCCTTGGTCTCAATCAGTTCGCCGGTGTGCGGATTCTGATAGACCTTGACCACGCGAGCGCGGCGGGTTTTAGGGGCTGCAGTAGTTTGCAGACCGGATTTTGCCGGATTCGGATCGAGAATGGCGATGATGTCTCTCAGGCCTTTGCCGTAGGTTTTCATCAGCCCTTGGAGCTTTTCTTCGAATTCGATTTCTTTCTTGAGCCCGGCATCGTTCTTCAGCGATTCCAGATGCTTGAGCTGTTCCTGAAGGGCCTTTTCAGCTGCACGAAATTCAGCGAGTCTGGACAATATCTTTACTCCAATAGTGTGTTTGGCTGATACCAACCGCAAACAAAGCTAAAAGCCAAGAGCCTTGTAGCGACTCGGTGATAATTGGCTCACCTGCCAATCTTGCACAGGCAAGAAAAATTGTAGTTGTTAATGCCTCAGGAGTAAATCCTGACGTTGTACTTATGTAACAACAGTGGTCTTTTGTATCAATTTGGTGCGCCTTGTGGGCGCGCCACGCTTAATCTCTGGTTAGTTAATGGTGACTTAATGCACTAATGAAGTCTGCCGCCGGCATGGGTTTGCCGTAGAGATAGCCCTGCAGGAAGTTGACGTTGTGGGCAGTCAGATAGTCGGCCTGCGCCTGAGTTTCGACACCTTCGGCAACAATGCCCAGATCCAGCTTGGCCGAGAGTTCGATGATGGTGTCGAGAATATGCCGTGAGAGCGCATCGACGCCGATCATGGCGACGAAGCTCTGATCGATCTTGAGGAAATCCACATTGAATTTGCGCAAATAACCCAGGCTTGAATGACCGGTGCCGAAATCGTCGATGGCGATCATCACGCCCATGGCGTTCAGTTGTTCAAACAGTTGCCGTGTTGTCTCGGTGGGCTCGATCAGCTCGCGTTCGGTCAACTCCAGCACCAGGTTGATGCTCCCGGGTGCGAAGGCGGTGAGAAATTCGCGGCAGTCTTCCACCAGTTCCAGATCCTGACAATGGCTTGCCGTGATGTTGATACCGATGTGAAACGGTGTGGTGAAGGTCGATGACGGTGGTCCCAGCAACGCCGCTGTCTGTCGCATCAAGGCGCGGGTCATTGGCACGATCAAGCCTGAGTGTTCGGCGAACGGAATAAACAGGTCCGGACGCACCAGGCCTTCTTTTGGATGGTTCCAGCGCATCAGCACCTCGGCGCCCGACCACTTTTTGCTCTCGCCATGGACCACCGGCTGGAAGTACGGAATGAATTCGCCGGCATCCAAGGCCCGGAGCATTTCGTGGCTCGGCGAGGTGGCGCGTTTTTGCAGGACATGGCTGATCGCGGCCGAGACCACGCCAAAGAAAACCAGCAGGCTGAACAGCGGCGGATACTCGTGGGTCATGTAGCGCCAGACTTCACCCTTGGGATAGCCCGCCGACACACTGAATGCGTAGCGCGAAGAGTCGAGCGTACTCTGCGCTATCGGCAGTACGGGGAGGGCACCTTTGTGTACCTCGCCATTGGCGGACAGCCAGTTGTCGCCCACTTGCAGCAAGAGCAACCTTTGCGGGCCAATCAACCGCAGCACGTTGCTCAGGTGATAGCCGTCCAGTGTCGTCAATGCACTGCCACGACCTTCGCTGAGTCGATACACCAGCAACGCAGTATTCGGTGTTACCGGGTTGCCGTTCATCAACCACAACTTGCCTTGTGTGTAATCACCAGGGTTGACGGCTTCCTTGTAGTTGCCGAACAACGAACTGCAATAGAGGTTGTGATCCCACACCAGATTGGTCGAGCGCACGAAGGGCCGGCGGGTGACTTGCTCGCGCAGGGCCAGTTTGACGTCCTCGCAACGCTGGCCGGCCAGCGGCAATAACTCGCGGGCCGCTTGGGCGGTGTTGTCGAGCATCAGCTCAAACTGGCGCAATGCCTCCACGGCTGTCTGCTGTGAGCTCTGCTGGAGAGTACGTTCGGCCTGCAGGTAAAGAATCACACTGCCCAGCAACATTGGAAGCAGGCCGCAGAGCAATGTCACGGCAATACGGGTGCTACGTTTGCGGCGAGATCTGACGGTTAGCGGCATAGGCGCATCCTGTGGCTGAAAAATGGGGCTCTCGAATGCAGACCGGGCACCGGTGCAACGCTTACAAACAGTTCGTTCAGGGGGATGATAGATGGCGGATAACGCTTGTGCAGCCGATCAGTAGCCTGCCCGGTAAAGCCAGTGCTGTTCTGTGCGCCGCAACAGACCCCTTGCATCGCCCGCAGAAAAGCGGATTTTATAGAGAGGGCAGACAACCTTATTTACGCTGTGTAGAATCGGTTTACGCATACAATAATAATCGTCTTCTGGCAGCAGAAGCCTCGCCCGCAAGAGCCTTGGGTCGACAATGAAGATATTCGGGTTTCAACTGATCTACGGTGACTTCCTCGCCCGCAGCGTGCGTGGCATCTCCTGCGCTCCGCCCACCGCTCTCAGCATTACTGACAAATAACTCTGGTTAATTTGATAAGAATGATGAGGCGTCACCATGGCAGATTTATACGAAAACCCAATGGGCCTGATGGGCTTTGAATTCATTGAGCTCGCGTCGCCGGTACCCGGCACCCTGGAGCCGATCTTCGAGATCATGGGCTTCACCAAAGTCGCGACCCACCGCTCCAAAAACGTGCACCTGTATCGTCAGGGCGCGATCAACCTGATCCTCAACAACGAACCGAACAGCGTTGCTTCATACTTCGCGGCCGAGCACGGCCCGTCGGTGTGCGGCATGGCATTCCGGGTCAAGGATTCGCAAAAAGCCTACAACCGCGCATTGGAACTCGGCGCTCAGCCGATCCACATCGAAACAGGTCCCATGGAGCTGAACCTTCCTGCGATCAAAGGCATTGGCGGCGCGCCGCTGTACCTGATCGACCGTTTCGGCGAAGGCAGCTCGATCTATGACATCGATTTTGTGTTTATCGAAGGCGTTGATCGCAACCCGGTTGGTGCAGGCCTGAAGATCATCGACCACTTGACCCACAACGTGTATCGCGGTCGCATGGCCTACTGGGCGAACTTCTACGAGAAGTTGTTCAACTTCCGCGAGATCCGCTACTTCGACATCAAGGGCGAATACACCGGCCTGACCTCCAAAGCCATGACCGCGCCGGACGGCATGATCCGCATCCCGCTGAACGAAGAGTCGTCCAAGGGCGCCGGGCAGATCGAAGAGTTCCTGATGCAGTTCAACGGCGAGGGCATCCAGCACGTCGCGTTCCTCACCGACGACCTGATCAAGACCTGGGATCAACTGAAGAAAATCGGCATGCGCTTCATGACCGCGCCGCCGCAAACGTACTACGAGATGCTCGAAGGCCGTCTGCCGAACCACGGCGAACCCGTTGATCAATTGCAGTCGCGCGGCATTCTGCTCGACGGTTCGTCGGAGCAGGGCGACAAGCGTTTGCTGCTGCAGATCTTCTCGGAAACCCTGATGGGCCCGGTGTTCTTCGAATTCATCCAGCGCAAAGGCGACGATGGTTTCGGCGAGGGTAACTTCAAGGCACTGTTCGAATCGATCGAGCGTGATCAGGTGCGTCGTGGTGTGCTCGCCACTGAGTAATACGCAACTGAAATGAAAAATCCCGGCCTGCAGTGATGCAGGGCCGGGATTTTTTTTGTGCTGGATTTAAGATCTGCGTTGGCGCATCAGGTGTTTAAAGCCTTCGAAGATCAACACCAATACAGCCAGCCAGATCGGAATGTACGTCAGCCACTCACCCGACTTGATGCTCTCACCGAGCAACAGCGCCACACCGAGCAGCAACACCGGCTCCACATAACTCAACAACCCAAACAGACTGAAAGGCAACAAACGGCTGGCGATGATGTACACCACCAACGCCGAAGCACTGATCAGGCCCAGCAACGGAATCAGCCACAGCAGCCCCGGGTATTGATCGAACACAGTAAAACCCTGCTCGCCGCCGTGCACGAACCAATAGGCAATCGGCAGCATCAGGCTCATGTCGACCCACAGCCCGCCGAGGTTGTCGGTGTTCAGGTATTTGCGTAGCACGAAGTACAGCGGATAACCGACCACGACCACCAGCGTCGCCCAGGAAAAACCGCCGACCTGATACAGCTCGTTCAACACGCCGAGTGTTGCGAAGAACACCGCCACCTTTTGCAGGTACGACAGGCTCTCGCCGTAGGCGATCCGGCCGGTCAGCACCATCGCCAGAGGCAGCAGGAAGTAGCCCAGCGATACGTCGAGGCTGTAGCCGTTGAGCGGCGCCCACATGAACAGCCACAACTGCACGCCGAGCAGGGCGGCCGAGACGAACAGCCCGGTGATCAGTTTCGGCTTCGATGCCATCAGGCGAACCAGCTCCAGCACCCGACGCCATTCGCCGGACACCAGCATGAACACGGTCATGCATGGCACGGTCAGCAGCATTCGCCAGCCAAAAATCTCCACGCCACTCAACGGGGTGAGCAGCGAAGTGTAGTAATACATGACGGCAAACAGCACCGAGGCTGAAACCGATAGAGCGATACCTTTAGACAAACTGTCCTCGCGGGTGGGTGATCGAACGGGGCGCGAAGGATACGTGGTTTTTGTGCTGAATATTGGCCGGATGTTCAATATTCAGGACATGGTCGTGAATGCTATCGCTGGCAAGCCAGTTCCCGCAGATTGCATGTTGAACGATAGCTTGCGTTTCAACACAGAGCATGGTGGGAACTGGCTTGCCTGCGATGCTTTCAGGCCTGACGCGGTGTACGGCCCGACACAAAATGGCTCACATCATTGAAGCCTGGTGTCGATGAATGCCCCGGCGTCACCAGCGAATCGATAAACGCCTCATCTTCAGCCGTGATCTTCACCGCCTGCGCCTTGGTGTACGCATCCCACTGAGCTTCAGTGCGCGGCCCGACAATCGCCGACGTCACGGCGTTGTTGTTCAACACCCAGGCAATGGCAAATTCAACCATCCCGACCCCGCGCTGTTCGGTGTACTGGTGAATCTGTTGGGCAATGCGCAGCGATTCCACGCGCCATTCGGTTTCCAGAATGCGTTTGTCCTGACGCCCGGCGCGGCTGTTGGCGTCGGGTTTCACGTCCGGCGCGTATTTGCCGCTGAGCACGCCACGGGCCAGCGGGCTATAGGGCACCACGCCCAGGCCATAGGTTTGCGCAGCCGTGATTTGCTCAGCCTCGGCCTGCCGGTTGACGATGTTGTACAGCGGCTGGCTGATCACCGGGCGATCGACGCCGAGGTTGTCAGCGATGCGAATCACCTCGGCAATCCGCCAGCCCCGGTAGTTCGACAGGCCCCAGTAACGAATCTTGCCCTGACGGATCAGATCGCCAATCGCCGAGACGGTGACTTCCAGCGGCGTGTTGTGGTCTTCGCGGTGCAGGTAATAGATGTCGAGATAGTCAGTGGCCAGCCGCGTCAGGCTGGCATCGAGGCCGTTGAAGATGTGTTTACGGCTTAAACCGCTGCGGTTCGGCACACCGTCCACCGGGCCAAAACCGACCTTGCTCGCCACTACCCATTCATGCCGATGGCGGGCAATCGCTTCGCCGACGATTTCTTCCGAGCGACCTTGGGTGTAGACGTCAGCGGTGTCGATAAAATTGATGCCCTGATCCCACGCCTTGTCGATGATGCGCAGCGACTCCTCGGTGCTGGTCTGTTCGCCAAACATCATCGTGCCGAGGGTGAGGGTGGACACCTGCAACCCCGAATGACCCAGTGTGCGATAGCTCATGCCGAAATCCTTTTGTCAGTGGGAAAGCGCTAATCAAATACCAGAACCATCGGATGCGGCAAAGTGAATTATCGACTCAACACAAGGCAGCGCTCGCGCAAAAACGCCTGCAACACCCTGACCTTTTCCGATACCTGCAGCCGATGCGGGCACAGTAAATTGAACGGCACGCTTTCACCCTGCCAGTCATCAAACAGCGTTACCAGTCGCCCGGCGCGCACGTCTTCGGCGACGTCGAGCCACGCCTTGTAGGCGATGCCATGGCCGGCCAATGCCCAGCGGCGGGCGACTTCGCCGTCGTCGCTGAGGTAATCACCATCCACATCGACGTCCAGCATTTGATCGCCGCGACTGAAGTGCCAAGTGTTATAGAGCCCGCCATTACGCAAGTAGAGCAGGGCGCTGTGTTCACTTAATTGAGTCGGGGAGTACGGAGTGCCATGTCGGGCCAGATAGCCGGGGCTGGCGCAGGCAACGCGTCGGTGTTGCGGCAGAATCGGTAGCGCCACCAGCGTCGAATCACTTGGCACGCCGAAGCGCAGTGCGACGTCCACGGTTTCACGAAACAGATCCGCATGCCGGTCGTTGAGCAGCAGTTGCAGTTGAATATTGGGGTGCGCGCGCTTGAAATCATCCAGCCACGGCAGTAACACATTGCGCCCGAAATCCGACGGCGCCGCCAGTTGCAGCACGCCGCTCAGGCCCTCGGTCTGTTGCTTGAGCGCCTGCTCACCCTCGGCCAGCGTCGCCAGTGCCAAGCGGACACTGTCCAGATAACGCCGGCCTTCTTCAGTCAGGCGCATGCTACGAGTGGAGCGGGCGAGCAGGCGGGTACCGAGGCGGGTTTCCAGGCGTTTCAACGCAATACTGGCGGCGGCCGGCGTCAGTTCCAGCGTGCGGGCAGCGGCGGAAATGCTGCCGGCATCGGCGACACGGACGAAGATCTCCAGATCGAGAATCGAGCTCATTGGTAAAAATCCTTTAAAGATCTTTGCGTTTTATCCGGATTTTTCGGTGATTGGCAAGCGCGGATACTGCAATCAATCAACAATCGCAGGAGATGAGCATGACCTGGACATTCGATCATCTGGCGTTCAACACCGCTGACGGCCAAGCGCTGCAAGACAATTTTCAAGCACTGCTCGGCCTCGCGCCGGGGCGTCGCCCACCGTTTCCGTTTCCCGGTCGCTGGCTCTATCAGGACGCGCAGGCCATGGTGCATGTGATCGAGCAACCGATGCTGGATGACACGGCGTTGAGCCACATCGCGTTTCGTACCGATGAGCCCGCAGAAGCCGTGTTGCAGCGGGTGCGTGAAAGTGGGTTGCCGTATCAATTGGCGCAAGTGCCGGAGGATGGCATCTGGCAGATTTTCGTGCAGATGCCGGGAGGCGTGGTGATTGAACTGGATGCGATGCCCTGAAAGCAAAAGATCGCAGCGGGCTGCGATCTTTTGAACGTTCTGACGTGATCAGGCCCGCAGCGTGCGCGTCATCCGCAGCGCCAGCAAACTCCCGCCAACAATCACCCCCGCCAGCAGGTACAACGCCAAATCGGTCGAGCCGGTGCTGTCCTTGACCCCACCCACCAGATACGGACTGAGGAACCCGGCCATCTGCCCCATCGAGTTGATCAAAGCCAGACCACCCGCCGCCTCGCCTGCACTGAGCATCGCCGTCGGCACTGGCCAGAACATCGGCAGGCCGGTGAGGGCGCCCATGGTCGCGATGGTCAGCCCTAGAATCGCAATCGCCGGGTTAGCGGCGAAATTCACCGCGATGATCAGACCGCTAGCCCCCATCAGCATCGGCACCACCAGATGCCAGCAACGTTCCTTGTGCAAGTCTGCCGAGCGACCGACCATCAGCATAAACACCGCTGCCAGCAGATACGGGATCGCGCTCAGCCAGCCGATCACCAGGTTGTCGCTGAAACCGAGGTTCTTGATGATTGACGGCAGCCAGAAGTTGATCGCGTAGACGCCGCTCTGGATGCAGAAATAGATCAGGCCAAACGCCCAGATCGCCGGATTCTTGAACACAGCGATCAGCGAATCCGAAGTGGTTTTCGGCTTGTTCGCCAGGTCTTCGGCCTGATCCGCTTCCAGTACAGAGCGCTCATGCGCGGTCAGCCATTTGGCCGTTGCGAAGTTATCGCTGAGCAGGAAGTACGCCAGCGCGCCCAGCACCACGGTCGGAATGCCTTGCAGCAGGAACATCCACTGCCAACCGGCCAAACCAGCTTGTCCGGCGCCAAAATGGTTGAGAATCCAACCCGAAAATGGGCTGCCGAGCAACCCGGAGACCGGGATCGCCGACATGAACAGCGCCATGATCCGGCCACGGCGCAAGGTCGGGAACCACTGCGAGAGGTACAACACCACGCCCGGGAAGAACCCGGCTTCAGCCGCACCGGTAAACAAACGTAAGGTGTAGAACTCGGTCGGTGTGGTGACGAACAACAGGCAGGTCGACAAGGCGCCCCAGGTGATCATCATCAGCGCGATCCAGCGCCGTGGCCCGAATCTGCTCAGCGCCAGGTTGCTCGGTACGCCGCACAGCACGTAGCCGATGAAGAAGATGCCGGCACCGAGGCCGTACACGGTTTCGCTGAATTTCAGTGCATCGAGCATCTGCAGTTTGGCGAATCCAACGTTGACCCGGTCGAGGTAGTTGAACAAGTAGCAGATGAAAATGAAGGGGATTAAACGCAAGGTGACGCGTTTATAAACGGCATTCTTTACGTCTTCGATGGTCTGGGTAGCTGCGGCGCTCTGCGACATAGCGGCTCTCTCTTTATTATGATTTTTTGCGATGCAACGGGTAACGTTGATCGCCCCGAGAGTCTCGGCCACCTGTGGCCGGATTGTCTTTGTGCCTGAGCACAGGGTTTACCGCCAGACCCTGTGCGGCTGAACAACGTGTCCGCACCTGTTTTCAAGGATTTCAGCGCTTATGTTCGAACTCGACCACGACCTCGCCCAAGACATCGTTGACCGGGCCATGGCCATTTTGCCCTACAACGTCAACGTCATGGACAGCCAGGGGTTGATCCTTGGCAGCGGCGAACCGGAGCGCATCAACACCCGTCATGAAGGTGCGCAACTGGTGCTGGCCAATGGTCGGGTGGTGGAGATCGACGGCCCGACTGCCCTGCATTTGAAAGGTGTGCAGCCTGGCATCAACCTGCCGCTGCTGCTCGATCAACGCTTGATCGGCGTGCTTGGCATCACTGGCGAACCGGAGCAATTGCGCACCTACGCCGAACTGGTACGCATGACGGCGGAAATGCTGGTGGGCCAGCGCAATCAGCAGGCCGAACAGCAATGGCGCCGTCAGCGTTGCGATGATCTGTTGGCGTTGTTGCTGAGCGAAGCAGGGGATTCGCCGCGCTTGGTCGACGAAGCGCAGCAGATGGGACTCAAGCCGCAATTGACCCGCGTGCCGTATCTGTTCGAGTTGGGGCAGGAACACGGGCCGGGGCAAACTGTCGAGGCGCTGAGTGCCTGGTTGATGTCGCGTTACCCGGATAGCTGGTGCGTCAGTTCGGCGAAGTCGTCGCTGCTCTGGTGTCGGCCGGCGAGCCAGAGCGTGGAGCATGATCGTTTGCTGGAGAAACTCGATGGCCTGGGCTGGAATGTTCTGCGCATCGCCGTCGGCGGGCAGGCGGATGGGCTGGTCGGGTTGCGTCGTTGTTATCGACGGGTTGGCGATTTGCTCGCTTATGGCCGTGAGGTGCTGCCGCACTCGCGATTGCTGATCCTCAATCGTTATCGGCTGCCGGTCATGCTGTGGCGCCATCGTAACGATGATGCGCTGGACGAGTTGCTCAAACCGTTACGCAAAGTCATCGCCAAGGACGGTAACGGTCAATTACTGGCGACGCTGCGCAGTTGGTGTGAACACGATGGGCAGAGTCAGGCGTGTGCCGATGCGCTGGGGATTCACCGCAATAGCCTGCGCTATCGGATGGAGCGGATTGCCGAGATCAGTGGAGTGGACCCGTTACGGCTGGAGGGGATGCTGGCGCTGTATCTTGGCGTGCAGCTTTTGCCGCAGACAGACCCGGGTTAGTCGCTGATCTCAATGACGCCTTCGCGAGCACGTCTTCATGGCTTTTGTAGAAATGAACAATAAACGCCCGCAACAATTGTGCGACGGACAGGCGTCAATGCGCATGCCGACTGGCAGCATGAGGGGCATTGGAACTGGAGAATTCACATGAAGATCGTCATCGCCCCCGATTCGTTCAAGGACAGCCTGAGTGCCCAAGGCGTCGCCGAGGCCATTGCGCTGGGGCTGGCGCAAGTCTGGCCGCACGCCACGCTGGTCAAATGCCCCATGGCTGACGGCGGCGAAGGTACGGTCGAGTCGATTCTCGCCGCGTGCGAAGGCGAGTTGCGCCGCACCCGCGTGCGTGGCCCGTTGGGCGCACCGGTTGACGCGGCGTGGGGCTGGTTGCCGCACAACCACACGGCGATCATCGAAATGGCCGAGGCCAGCGGCCTGCAATTGGTGCCGCCGGGGCAGCGTGATGCCTGTATCAGCAGCACCTTCGGCACCGGCGAGCTGATTCGCGCCGCGCTGGATGCCGGGGCACAGCGGGTGATCCTGGCGATTGGCGGCAGTGCGACCAATGACGGCGGCGCCGGGGCACTGCAGGCGTTGGGGATCAAACTGCTTGATGCACAAGGGCAGACGCTGATGCCGGGCGGTCTGGCGTTGGCGCAATTGGCAAGGCTGGATCTCACTGGCCTGGACGAGCGTCTGGCCGAGGTGCGTTTTGACATCGCGGCGGACGTCAACAACCCGCTGTGCGGCCCCCACGGTGCTTCGGCGATCTTTGGTCCGCAGAAAGGTGCATCGCCTGCGCAGGTTCAACAACTGGATCAGGCCCTTGGGCACTACGCCGAACTGTGCGCGCAGGCGTTAGGCAAAGACGTTCGTGATGAACCGGGCAGCGGGGCGGCGGGTGGCTTGGGTTTTGCCGCCAAGGCATTTCTCGGCGCGCAATTTCAGGCGGGCGTTGAGGTGGTCGCCGAGTTGGTGGGGCTGGCAGAAGCGGTAAAAGGCGCCGATCTGGTCATCACTGGCGAAGGGCGTTTCGACGCGCAGACCTTGCGCGGCAAGACCCCGTTCGGCGTGGCGCGAATTGCCAAACAGCACAAGGTGCCGGTGATCGTCATCGCCGGGACATTGGGCGAGGGTTATCAGGAGCTCTACGCCCATGGCATCGATGCAGCATTCGCTGTGACCAGTGGCCCGATGACGCTGGAACAGGCCTGCGCCGAAGCGCCTCGACTGTTGCGTGAGCGCGCCACTGATATCGCGCGTGTCTGGCAACTCTCCAGCCAACGCTGACCCACTCTGGAGCCACCTTCGGCTGCTCCGCAATCAGGGTGTGCACATTGTTCCAATTGTGTAACACCCTGAAAAATATTTGCGCTTGACCCAAAAACTTCCTAAAGCATGGCCGATACAACCAATAGGCGCGCACAAGAACATCACCCCCCGTGACGCCGGACTGAAGCCTGCTCCACAGGCCAATGATCACGGCAAGGACGCTCGTAGTTTCTATCTTTCGAGAGTCCACTATGTCCTTGCGTAACCTGAATATCGCGCCCCGTGCTTTCCTCGGTTTTGCCTTTATCGCCTTGCTGGTAATTGTGCTCGGCATGTTCGCCGTCAATCGCATGTCGACCATCCGCCAGGCCTCCATCGACATGGACACCAACCAACTGCCGAGCGTGACGCAGCTTGGTGTCATGACGGAAAACGTTCTGCGCCTGCGGATTCTGTCGTTTCGCGTGCTGGTCAATCGCGAACCCGCCGGTCTACAGGAAGCACAGACCCGCATTGCTGTGCTGGTCGATAAAGTCCGCAGCGCCCAGGCCGCCTATGCCGCGCTGCCGGCAGGCACAGAAGAGCGAGCGCTGTATCAGACCTTCACGGCGACGCTGGACAACTATCTGCAAGCGCAAAACCAGATGTTGGAGCTGTCCCGTCAGGACAAGCTCGATGAGTTGCGCACGCTGATCAACACGCGGATCAAGGACGGCACCGACCGGATGGGCGAGCAGCTCAACAAACTGATCGCGATCAACGGTACAGGGGCGAAAGCAGCCTCCGAGCAGGCCAGTGACTATTACGACAGCGCCATCACCGGCATCATCATCGTCGCGGTCGTTGCCGCGCTGGCGACCGTGTTGCTGGCCTGGCTGCTGACCCGCAGCATCGTCACACCGCTGAACCGCGCAGTGGCGGCCGCGCAAACCATCGCAGGCGGCAACCTCACCACCCTCATCGAAGTCGATGGCAAGGACGAACCGGCGCGCCTGCTCGAAGCCCTTGTGGCCATGCAAACGAACCTGCGTAAAACCATCGAGCAGATTGCCGGCTCCGCCACACAGTTGGGGGCCGCCGCCGAGGAACTCAGCGCCGTGACCGAAGAGGCCTCCCGTGGCCTGCAACAGCAGAACAACGAAATCGAACAAGCGGCTACCGCTGTCAACGAGATGACCGCCGCTGTTGAAGAAGTGGCGCGCAATGCCGTGTCGACCTCCGAAGCCTCGAACCAATCGACCCACGCCGCGCGCGAAGGTCGCGATCAGGTGGTGAAAACCGTCGACGCGATCCAGACCATGACCCACGACGTGCAGAGCACCGCGCACATGGTCGAAGGCCTCGCGGCTCAGGGGCGCGACATCGGCAAAGTGCTCGACGTGATCCGCGCCATCGCCGAACAGACCAACCTGCTGGCTCTCAACGCAGCCATCGAAGCGGCGCGTGCCGGTGAGGCCGGACGCGGTTTCGCCGTGGTTGCCGACGAAGTGCGAGCGCTGGCCCATCGCACGGCGCAGTCGACGCAGGAAATCGAAAAAATGGTTGCCGGCATCCAGAACGGCACTGGCGAAGCGGTTTCGTCGATGCAGCAAAGCAACCAGCGCACCCAAACCACGCTGGAAATGGCCCGCGCCGCCGGTGTGGCACTGGAGCAAATCACTCAGTCGATCCACCAGATCAACGAGCGCAACCTGGTGATCGCCAGCGCCTCGGAAGAGCAGGCGCAGGTGTCCCGTGAAGTTGACCGCAATCTCGTCAACATCCGCGACCTTGCCACGCAATCGGCCGCAGGCGCCAACCAGACCAGCGCCGCGACCCACGAACTGTCGCGTCTGGCGGCGGATTTGAACGCCATGGTGGCGCGTTTTGTGATTTGAGATAGGGTGAAGGCTGGAGACCGCGCCATCAGGAGACGTACATGCGCTATTCAGCCTTGACCCAACGAATCGCCGGGGAGGGTGCAGCGGCCTGGCAGATTCACGACCGAGCGCTGGCGTTGCGCGCCGAGGGTGTCGATATATTGCTGCTGAGCGTGGGCGATCCGGATTTCGATACGCCGCTGCCGATTATCCACGGCGCCATCGACAGTTTGCTGGCAGGTGATACCCATTATTCCGAAGTGCGCGGCCGTTTGGCGCTGCGCCAGTTGATTGCCGCACGCCATCGGCGGCGCAGTGGTCAAGCGGTCGATGCCGACCATGTGATTGTCATGCCCGGCGCGCAATGCGCGGTGTATTCGGTGGCGCAATGCCTACTTGATCCGGGTGACGAGGTGATTGTCGCCGAGCCAATGTACGTGACCTACGAAGGCGTGTTTGGCGCCTGTGGCGCGACGGTGGTGCCGGTGCCGGTACGGCCGGAAAACGGCTTTCGCGTAGACCCCGCCGATGTCGCCGCGCGCATCACCCCCAAGACCCGCGCCATGCTGCTCAACAGTCCGAACAATCCCAGCGGGGCTAGTTTGCCGCTGCTGATCTGGCAGGAACTGGCGGCCTTGTGCATTCGTCACGATTTGTGGCTGATCAGCGATGAGGTCTACAGCGAACTGCTTTACGAGGGCGAGCACGTCAGCCCGGCGAGCCTGCCGGGCATGGCCGAGCGCACCGCGACGATCAATAGCCTGTCCAAATCCCACGCCATGACCGGCTGGCGCATCGGCTGGATGATCGGGCCGAAATCATTGGCTGAGCATTTGGTAAACCTGTCGCTGAGCATGTTGTTCGGCTTGCCGGATTTCGTCCAGAAAGCCGCGCAAGTGGCGCTGGAAACGGATTTGCCCGAAGTGACGCAGATGCGCGAGGAGTATCGCCTGCGTCGCGATCTGGTGTGCGAGCGGTTGCGCGGCTGTCCGGGTTTGCAGCCGATCCGGCCGGATGGCGGGATGTTCGTGATGGTCGATATCCGCCAGACCGGGCTCGGCGCGCAGGCGTTTGCCGAGCGGTTGCTGGAGGGCTATGGCGTGTCGGTGCTGGCCGGTGAAGCCTTCGGGCCGAGTGCGGCGGGGCATATTCGCATCGGGTTGGTGGTGGACCGGGTGAAACTGGCCGATGCCTGTGCGCGGATTGCCCTGTGTGCGGCGCAGTTGTTACAGATGCGCCGTGCCTGAGGGGTTTTGTGTTGCCTGAACGGGCCCCTTCGCGAGCAAGCGCGCTCCCACAGTGGCGTGCATTTCAAATGCGGGCTTGCTCGCGAAAACGGTCTGTCAGGCGACGGTTTTTCAGCCTTGCCAGGCCAATGGATTGACCAGATTCAAAGGCTTCTCCCCACCCAACGCCAGCAACAGATTCTCCACGGCACAGCGCGCCATCGCCTCGCGTGTCTCGTGGGTCGCCGATCCCATATGCGGCGTCGCCACCACATTATTGAGCTGCAACAACGGCGAGTCCTGATTCAACGGCTCACGCTCGAACACATCCAGGCCCGCCGCGCGAATCCGGTTATGGCGCAGTGCATCGATCAGCGCCGCCTCATCGACAACCTTGCCCCGGGAGATATTGATGAAGATGCTTTGCGGGCGCATCAGCGCGAACTGCTCAGCGCCGATCAGCCCTTCGGTTTGCGCGGTCAGCGGCAAGGTCAGGCAGATGAAATCGGCTTGCTTCAGCAAGTCTTCAAGGCTGCGGTACTGCGCATCAAAGCGATCCTCTACTGCCGGCTTACGCGACTGGCTGTGATAGATCACCGGCATGCCAAAGCCGAAATGTCCGCGCTGGGCCAATGCTTCGCCAATGCGGCCCATGCCGATGATGCCCAGCGTCTTGCCGTGCACATCGGTGCCGAAATGTGCCGGCCCGATGCTGCGCTGCCATTGGCCGCTGCGCACCATGTTGGCCAGTTCCACCACGCGCCGGGCCGCCGCCAGGATCAAGGCGAAACCGGTGTCGGCGGTGGTTTCGGTGAGTACGTCCGGGGTGTTGGTCAGCAGGATCTTGCGCCGCGTCAGGTAGTCGATGTCGTAGTTGTCGACGCCCACCGAAACGCTGGCGATGGCTTCGAGTTGTGGCGCCAGATCGAGCAACGGCGCATCGAGTTTCAGGCTGGCGCCGAGCAAGCCTTGGGCGCGGGGCAGGGCATCGCGCAGTTGCATGAGGCCGTCGGCATCGAGGCTGTCGATCAGCGTCACTTCGCACTGTTCTTGCAAACGCGCCATTAGCGCGGGCGAAAGTTTCTTGTACAACACGACCTGTTTTTTCATGGCAAAAGTCTCTTCAGGAATGAGCTGGCACGGCCCGCTTGGCGACGGCTTTGGCGACGACGCGATCACTGGCGCCGGGCTTGAGAAAAATCGTCAGCACCACCGACAGCATGAGCGCACCACTCATCAGCAGGTACGAAGCGCCAGGCGAGCCGGTGGAGCTGTTCAAATAACCGACCAGATAGGAGCCGCCGAACGAACCGAGCGCACCCATGCTATTGATCAGCGCCATCGCGCCGCCGGCAACGTTGGCCGGCAGAATTTCCGGGACGATGGCAAAGAACGGCCCGTAAGGTGCGTACATGCAGGCGCCGGCAATCACCAGCAGCGTGTACGACCACCAGAAATGATCGGCGCCGAGCGCGTAGGAGCCATAAAACGCAATCGAGGCGATCAGCAGCGGCGGCCAGACGAAGCGTTTGCGTTTTTGCAGTTTGTCCGAGCCCCACGAAACGACGAGCATGCCGATCACCGCCGCCAGATACGGCAGCGCCGACAGCCAGCCGGCCTCGATCATGTCCATTTGCGCGCCGGCCTTGAGGATCGACGGCAGCCACAGCACAAAGCCGTAGACGCCAATGCTCCAGCAGAAAAACTGCAGGGCCAGAATGATCACCTTCGGCGAGCGGAATGCCTCTGCATAGTTTTTCACCGCTTTGATCCCGACCTGTTCGGCGGCCAGGGCACTTTCCAGATCCTGCTTTTCCTGGTCGTTGAGCCACTTGGCCTGGGCCGGACGATCATCGGCCAGACGCCACCAGATAAACGCCCACAGCACCGCCGGCAAGCCTTCGATGATGAACATCCAGCGCCAACTGAAATGCTGCACCAGATACCCGGAAACCACCGACATCCACAGCATGGTCACCGGGTTGCCGAGGATCAGAAAGGTATTGGCCCGCGAGCGTTCGGCGCGGGTGAACCAATGGCACAGGTACACCAGCATCGCCGGCATGACTGCCGCTTCGACAACGCCGAGCATGAAGCGGATGACGATCAGCCAATAGGCGTTGGAGACCACGCCGGTCAACGTGGCGAGGCCACCCCAAAGGATCAGGCTGACGAAAATCAGTTTCTTCACGCTGTGTTTTTGCGCGTAGATGGCGCCCGGGACCTGGAAGAAAAAGTAGCCGAGGAAGAACAGCGCGCCGAGCAGCGAGGACAGGCCCGGGGTGATCATCAGGTCGGCGGCCATGCCGGACGCAGCGGCGAAACCGTAGTTGGCGCGATCCAGATACGCCAGGCTGTAGGTGATGAACACGATGGGCATGATGTACCACCAGCGGCGGGTGGCGAGGGTTGCGGTTTTCATGGGTCTTGCTCCTGAGCTTGTTGTTTTTGTCGCAGCAGGTTCAAATTTTGACGCTGATCAAGCGGGCCTCTTCGCGAGCAAGCCCGCTCCGGCAGTGGAATGCGTTTCATATGTGGGAGGGGGCTTGCTCGCGAAGGCGGCTTCAAATTCAGCGGATAACTCCTGGCGGGTCGGCAAACCTTCCATATCCCCGCGACTCTGCACCGCCCGACTGCCAATCCAGTTCGCACGCTGCACCGCCTCGGCAAAACTCTGGTGCTCAAGCAGGGCACTGATCATCCCCACTGCGAAGCCATCGCCGGCACCCACCGTGTCGATGACATTGGCCACCGGCACCCCGGCGACAAATCCCTGATCCAGATGCGTGCGGTAATAGGCACCCTCTGGGCCAAGCTTGATCGCCACCGCCTCAGCACCTTGGTCCAGATAAAACGCCGCAATGTCCGCCGGGTCGTCGAAACCGGTGAGCAAACGACCTTCACTCAACCCCGGCAGTACCCAATGGGCGAGGGCGGCGAGGCGGTTGATCTGGCTGATCATCTCGCGCTCGCTGGCCCACAGGCTCGGGCGCAGATTGGGGTCGAACGATACGCTGCGCCCGGCGTTGCGCATGCGGGTCATCAACTCAGAGGACATCTCCCGCGCCGAGGCCGAGAGCGCTGGAGGGATGCCCGTCGCATGCAGATGGCGAGCGCTCAGCAGATGGGTCGTAATCGACTGTGGCGACAATTGACTGGCCGCCGAGCCTCGACGGAAATATTCGACTTGCGGGTCGCTGCCATCGTCGGTGCGGGACTTGAACTGGAAACCAGTGGGGTGCGCCTTGTCGACATCAACATGGCTGCAATCCAGACCTTCCTTGATCAAGGTCTCGACCACAAAGCGTCCGAGCGAATCGTTGCCGACCCGACTCAGCCAAGCCACATTGAAACCCAGCCGCGAAAGCCCGATTGCCACGTTGCTATCGGCTCCGGCAATACGTTTATGGAAGTGCTCGACCGCCGCCAGATCACCGCATTGCTCGGCCACCAGCATCGCCATGGTTTCGCCAAACGACAGAATATCGATCTCAGACATGAGCAGGCTCCAGACGGCATTGGCCGAGACGGGCGAGGGTGGCGACGTGTTCGCGGGTCAACTCGACCAGATCATCACCCTGCAATGGATACTCGGCCGCGCGCATAACGCCTTGAGCCATGTGCCTCAGCAGTTGTTCCCACAAATGCAGATCGCTCGCGGCGGGCGGCACTGCCACCCGTTTGCCGTCGGCGCGGCGGGCCACGGCTTTGCAATGCACATAACCGACGTGGCGACCGAGCAGGCGCGCGGCGTTGGTGGCGGACTGGTCCTGCCACTGCCAGTTGCCGATGTCGAAGGTCATTTTGATCGGCAGGTTGTGTGCTTCGATGGCAGTGAAGAACCGCTGAAACGGCTCGATCCGCCCGCCGTGCAGAGTCTGGTCGTTCTCTACCAGCAACTGCACCTCGATATTGCCGAGCAATGGCTTTAGGGCTGACAGATCGCAGTTGTCGGTGAAGTAGCCGAGTGAAACCTTCAGCCACTTCGAACCGAACGCCTCGGCGTGTTGCAGGGCAGTAATCAACTCCGGGTTGGGATGGGACTGGCCGGCCAGCCACAGTTCGGTCGGCGACGAATAGATGCTTTGCAAACCCAGCGCCTGAGTGGCGGCGCTCAACTGCGCGGGTACTTCTCGGGTCAGCAATTCCTCGCGCCACTCGATGCGATCAGCTCCGGCGGCAGCCAATACGTCGATAAAAAAATCTTGCCCGCGCAGACGTACAAGCTCGGCGCCGTAGCTGGACAGGCTGATGGAAACAGCAGGTCTATTCATTGTTGTGTACCTCTGAAACCGGTTTCATTTTTGTTTAAATTTTTTTCAGATGTTTCTCTGTTGTTCCTTCGGGCCCTTTCGCGAGCAAGCCCGCTGCCACCCTGGAATGCGATCCCATTGTGGGATCGGGCTTGCTCGCGAAGAGGCCAGATCAGTCACCGCAAAATCCCGAGGGTCGAACCCCGCTCAACCAGCACCGGCGCAAAATCCAGCACCCGCGCCGCTTCATCATTCCCACGCAAACGCTTGAGCAAACACTCGAACGCCCGCGCGCCAATCTCCTCGGTCGGTTGGGCGAGCGCAGTGATCCCGCTGCCCACCAATGGATACCAATCCAGATCATCCAGGGCGATGAGCCCGACATCCTCGAACAGCCGCGAACCGATCGTCCGCAACGCATGGGTCGCCGCCAGCGCCGCCACACCGTTGGCGCAGAACAGCGCCTTCGGCCCGGTATCTGGCGTGTTTAGAAAAATGTGAAGCTGAGTGGCCAGATCGTTGCCGGTTTCCAGCACCGCCCCGGTCAAATCGGAACGTTGAGCAATTTGCGCCTGAAAACTGCTGACCCGCTCGATCCGCGAACTGGTGCCGTCATACGGCTCAGTGACCAGCACCAGATCCCGATAACCGCGCTGCTCGAGATGGGTAAGCGCCATCTCGACAGCCTGCGGGTTATTCAGCCCGACCATGTCGCTGTCGAGACCGTCGACCTTGCGATCCACCAGCACCAGCGGTATCTCGCGGCGCAACTCATGCAACTCGTCACGGTGATGGCCAAGTGTGTTCACGATCAGGCCTTCGATGTTGTACGAGCGCAACAGCGCCAGGTGCTGGCGTTCCTGCTCGTCATCACGGT
The DNA here is from genome assembly GCF_044743485.1 of Pseudomonas sp. NPDC087614. Classification (NCBI taxonomy): domain Bacteria; kingdom Pseudomonadati; phylum Pseudomonadota; class Gammaproteobacteria; order Pseudomonadales; family Pseudomonadaceae; genus Pseudomonas; species Pseudomonas sp. NPDC087614. Next base: position 27,072 of record NZ_JBIUWN010000047.1, read on the forward strand.
CGGTGTTGCACACCACCAGGCTGTAGCCGTGCGCACGGCAGGCGGTTTCCACCCCGTGCATCACGGCAATCGAATAAGGGTTACGGATATCGGCGACCAGCATGCCGATCAGGCGCGTACGCCCGCGTTTCAGACCGCGAGCCATCTGATTGGGACGATAGCCGAGTTCGGCAATTGCCTGCTCTATGCGCAGGGCAATGGCATCCGAGAGCAGGGCGCGATCATCGCCGATGAAGCGCGAGACGCTGGCCTTGGACACGCCTGCGCGTCTGGCAACATCAAGCATGGTGACGCGGCTGTGCTGAGCGGCGGAAAGGACGTTCAATTCGGTAGACCTTATTTTTGGAGGGTAGCGGTTCAATATGAAATACCACTGAAACCGGTTTCAGAAGACACTATCAAACCCTGGGTCGTCAACCTTCAAATACGTCAAAAGCATTCATGGCAAGCCGGATTTCCGACAGGCGGTTACTTGACCTGTCAGATCTGACAGTAGGCAGTTTCTGGATAACAGCGCTTAATTTCTTCAGGCCAAGGTGACCATCCAGTGAGAAATTCCATGCCGACCAAAGCGCCAATTACTGCCAGCAGCACATTGAATTCCGCTGTGCTCCTGAGCCTTCCGCGAGTGGACGGAGTTGACCCCCAAGATCCGGCGGGAACATTGCCGCCGGACGCAAAACAAGTCGGCATCGTCTGCGTGATTGACCGCTGGCTGAATTTTCCTGTTTCTGGCGCGCGCAAAGACCGTGTCGAGATCTTCATTGCCGGTAATCCCGATTTTGTCGCCTGGGGCGAATATGGGGCCGCGGACGACGCTGTGGAATTTCGTATTTCAGTGGCTCCCGAGAAACTACCGGATGTGGCGACGTTTGAGTTGTTTTATACGGTCCGTTCGATCAACCCTACGACGTCGGATAAACGACGCCTCACCTACGCAATCGTTGCGCCACCGCAACGTTTGAAAGAGGCGGGTTTTCCCGACGCAGACCTTTGGGGATACATCGGTTGTCATAAAAATTATCCCGACGATCCGGAGTCCTTGTTTATCTGGGAAGGGATTCGCGTCGAGATCCCCTTTGATGATTTATTTGAACCAAAAGATGTTCTCATGGTGTATTGGCAAGCATGGAACTCTCTAAACGGACCAGGAGAATTAGTAGATCCATTAACGCCAGAGTTCGAATTCACTGAGGTTGTAACTGATGTTGTAAGCAAGCAACCGGTAAAGTTGGTGATAAAACCATTTGCCTCACATATAGAGCCGATGCGAAACAAGCATTCAGCGACCGTCAATTACCAGTTATTGCGAAATGGAGTTGCTATATTTCGCTCTTTTCCCGGGCTGGTGAAAGTAGACAGGGTGATTCCGGGAGAAACCGAATATTGCGCTGACTCAAGTTGGATGACTTGATCAGAGCGTAATAGTGGCAGCGATATCACGACTGCAGTTGGCGCCGTTCGCCATTGTCGAAGATGCATGGGTTGAAGACATTTTCTACGCAATGGAGAAAGCACATGACAAGTATTCAAACAGCGGCGTCAGGGTCACCAGTGGGCATTTTGGCTGCGCCGACCCCGGAGTTACCGGATGGGCGCGGTCCAAACAAGAACATTATTCCGATAGCCGCGATTCCTGTGGGCGGCCCGCTGACACTTATGGTCAAGACTAATGTGTGGTTGAACCCCCACGACTTGGATGAGATCACCCTTGATGTCACGCGAACCCAACCTCCCGCCACCCCGTTGCCGACAGACTTCACGCAGCTACCACGGGTGAGACTCGGTAACGTGGCCAGCCGCCCTGTAGATTTTCCGATCACAGTGCCTACCGAATATCTGGGCGAAGATGCAACCCCTGACGGACCGACGCCGATCTGGGTTCGTAGCTCGCTGTATCAGCGGGGGCTCAACCCGCTGGTCGGCCCTGTGATGCAGTTTTTTATCGACCGCACCGGTGCCTGGCAGGCTAAACCTGCACAAACAGGTACAAATCCCGGGCAAATCCCTGGCGCCAAAACAATTCCACCAGCCACGTTTCCAAATGCCCCCGGCGATCTCGATGACACATGGGCGAACCTGCCAGGTAACTCAGGGGGATTGCAGGTAGAAATTGATACCGGCTACGCCAACTTTCAGTCGGATGACACGTTGACCCTGTTCGTGGCAGGTATACGTACCAACCCTCCGCAAGTGCCGCCTTTTTTCGACGGGCCAATGCCCACCGATGGCAAGCTGTCCATCCCGACCGCAGAGCTGCGCAAGGTAACGAGCGGCCGGGTGTTCATCTGGTTCATCATAACTGACGCTGCCAGCAACCAGAGCGCATGGGGTGTGTATTACAGAAACGTACGTTTTCTGCCACTTCCTAAATTGGGCGTAATTACCGTCCCGGCAAACGAAGATGGTCTGATCGATTTACAAGATGCGCGTGCAGGTGTGAAGGTAAAAGTCAGCCGGTTGGTAGATACGCTCGACACCGATGGAGTGAGCCTGACGTATGGCACTCAACCTGCCCAGGATCTCGATTTCAATGCACTCACGGAGCTGGAGTTCACCATTCCATGGTCGAGTCTGAGCAAACAATACTTTGATAACCAGACGGGGACGAATTTTGAGCTGGACGTGGTCGTCAAAGCTGACTTGATGCGTAGCGGTTTATCGATCGACGATGGAACGATAACTGTCAAAACAGATTTCTCGACGCATCCGCCTTATACCGTCGACCCGGCGAACCCACCCCCTGAGGTTAATACCGAGTTCAAGAAACTTATTGTCCGCGGACAGGCCCCTGTTACGGACAACGTGCTCGGCCCTCATGACGTCAATCAAACAGCCAAGGCTCACATCGATGTATCGCCTGTCACAGTCGGGACGACATTTCCCGATCCCGAAGCGGGCGATCTGGTCACTCTGATGTATCTCGGGGATCAAGGCGAAATTATCGTTAATTCAATGCTAATGAATCTATCGAATATCAATACAATCATTGAGGTAGATTTGCCATATAGCGTTGTCGGCCCGGGTGGTATTGGATCTAAAGACGCTTGGTGGGTATATGAAAACCCGGCTCGAAATAATACTCAAAAGTCGGAAAAAGAGACGGTAACTGTCAATACTGTAGTCATCGTCCTCGATAAACCGGAATTCCAACGTCCACCTACCGATGGCACCGGATACCCGTACATCATTTGCGGAAGTTTGACGGGAGATGAACACGTTGCGAGGTTCAAGATCCAGCCAAATGATCATTTCACCGATGGGATGCAAATCACATTCAATTGGCAAGGCTGGCATGACGAAGCTTATACGATAGATGCGCCGGCCGATACCGTGTTTAGTGAGACTCGTGCTATCACCGCGACAGAACTAACGGCTGGCATGATCTGGGACATTCCGTATACACCTAATATTCGCAATCTTCCTCGTCCTCCTGCTACCCCAGCTGATCCAGCCGATTTTTATGCGGGCTATGTGAAAATCTGGTACTCCACGCCGACTGTGCCTACATCGGAAGTTGAAGAAATGGTGGTTTACTTGCTCAACGGTGACCTCAAGTACTGCGAGACGGAACCGGGTTGGGATCCTGCGCCTGCTCCTTAATCGGCAATCGGTGTTATTGCATTGCCGGGAGAGCGAAACTCCTCCGGCAATGCAACCTCGTTGACGACTAAAAACGTACGTTGCATCTCGATTCTGAAGGATTAAACCCACTAACAAAGAGGATTGTTCCTACAGAGATGGTTCGGGCCTGCAGGTATCCTCTGCCCCCCCTCAACCACGGGTGACTGAAGGGGCTTGATTATCTGAGCCGTCGTTTTTCAGTCCCGATTAAACTCAATGAGAAGTTAATATGACGATTGAAAAAAGACTGGGGCCGACAGTTTTAAAAATTACTGGCACGCTCTCATACGCGGCAGTGCTAGTTGCGTTCTCGGAGGTTTCTTTTTCGCGAAATCTCAACCCTGGCGAGGTCGAAACCGTATCCGTCGGTGCTACGCCAGAGGCCTGGTTCATCCCTACCACTGCCACGCTCAACCTCAATGGTGGTGATGCGCTTAACATCGTTGTCGGCGGTGGGACGTTAAACGCGATTTCCGCCAACACTTCACAGATTGAAGCCTCCGCAGATGCCCTCGTGACTCTGGATGGGGCGACGGTGACCGGTAGCAATTTTGACACTGCGCTGAGCTTGACCGACAGTTCGGCAGTGGTATCCGGCAGTACGCTGTCCAGCGATGGCAGAGCTATGTTGCTTGCGCGCGACCTGAACATACCCGTTGGCTCAACAGCGACCGTCACTGGCAGTACGCTGACAGGAGGTTTCTCGGGTGCCGCGGTGACATCCCTCAGTACGTTGAATCTGGTGGACAGCCGGGTTGAAGGGACCGACGCAGGTGGTGTTGGCCTCGAGCTTTATGGCGGCAACGCCAACATCAGTGCAGACAGCCGGGTCATCGGAGAACTGAACGGGATCATCTTCGGCGAGGACACCGTTTTGAACCCGAGCGATGTCACCGCACAGAGCGTATTGAAGGTTGATGGGTCAACCGTGCAGGGCCGCACCGGCGCAGCGATCAAAGTCGATTTTGCGACGCCGGACGATCAACCGGTATTGATCGAAATAGCCAACCGTTCGAACCTGATCGGCGGCAACGGCAATATCCTCGAAGTCATCGATGGCGCAGCGGCGCGATTTCAGGTCGACAACAGCCAGTTGACGGGCAATGTAGAGGTTGCTGACGGTGGAACCGCCGCCGTTTTCTTGCAAAACAATGCCAGCCTTGATGGCAATTTGCTCAACGTTGCCTCTGTTTCGCTCGATACCCGAAGCATACTCACCGGTAACATTCAGGGCTCGGGGACTGGCGTCGTGACGCTGGACAACGACTCGATCCTGCACGGTTCGGTTACCGGCGTCAGTACTATGTCCATCGGGCGTGGTGCTGAATGGAACCTGGTTGGCAACAATTCGTTATCGAATGTCCAAATGCATGGCGGGAACGTGAGACTCGGCACGCCCGCCGAGTTCGTCCGCCTGGACGTTGCCAACTTGTCAGGCAATGGCCGGTTTTTTTTGGATGCTGACGTGTCCACCGGTGAAACCGACTTTCTCAATGTCACGGAGTCAGCCAGTGGCCGTCATGAGCTGGTGGTCGGTGCAAGCGCCAGCGAACCTGTCACTGGTGCACCCGTTCAAGTGGCTAACATCGCTGGCGGGGATGCTCAGTTCGATCTGAGAAACGGTCAGGTTGATCTTGGTGCTTTGGCGTACAAACTGGTGCGAGAGGGCGAAGGTATTTTCCTACGAACGGATGGGACAACGCCGAGCACAGGTTCACAAACAGCACTGGCTATTGCCGGTACCGCACCGACGGTTATCTATTCGGAAATGACCACTCTCAATACCCGCCTCGGCGACCGTCGCATGGCCGGTACTCAACCCCGGTCGCGATCGGTTGCTGCACTGGACTCAAATAATCAGAACGCGACATCCGGCCTGTGGATACGGACACATGCCAATCAGTACAACGTCAAGAATGCCTACGGTGATGGTTATAAACAAAATCAGACTGGCGTCTCGTTGGGGGTGGATACGCCACTACCGATAGGTGATGGCCAATGGTTGATCGGAGTTTTTGGTGGATACAGCACCACTCGACTTAACCTTGCCCGTGGCAGCGCCGGCACGATCGACAGCACCTATGGCGGGATGTATCTGTCGTGGTATGACGAAATGACCGGGTACTACGTGGATACCGTTGGCAAAATCAACCGTTTTAGTAATGACGTCAAAGTCACCTTGAGCGATGACACTCGAACAAAGGGAGACTTCGATAATATCGGCATCAGTGGAACCGTCGAAGTGGGTAAGCATATCGTCTTGAACCGAGGTTACTTCATCGAGCCCTCTGCTCAGTTTGGTGTCGCGACTGTGAAAGGCAAAGACTACAAGTTGGACAATGGACTGCAGGTAGACAGCAACGAGACCCGCTCATTGCTCGGCAAGGTCGGAATGACAGTTGGCCGCGAGGTGGTGCTGAACAATGGCGGCAAACTGCAACCCAGGCTGCACGCGGCGGTAAGTCATGAATTCGTCAACAACAATCGTGTCAGCGTGAATGACACTGACTTCAACAACGATTTGTCCAGCACCAGTCTTGAGCTGACCGCTGGCCTGAACTGGGTGCCAGCCAATAACAAATGGCAGATGTATGGTGAGATAGGGACTAGCAGGGGCAGCAAAGCTGACCAGGAGCTAGGAGCGAGTGTCGGGTTGAGCTTCAATTTCTGATCGCATCAGCATTAAAAAAAGGAAGCTTCGCAGCTTCCTTTTTCCGTAGTCATTAAGCGTTTTTTCTTTTGCTCAGGTCGGCGACAGCGACAAACTCCCCTGTGATCGGGAATTCTTCGTTGCCGTTCTCTCCACCATGGTCAAAGGCGCCGGACCAGGTGCCACTCAGTGTTTTTTCAATGTCGTCATATCTCACTGTCAGGCTCCCGCTCACAGAGATGTGCAGATCACCCGTCGCGGGATTGGAATAGTAGGTGCTTCTGACATCATCGCTATCTTCGGACAGGTCATATGTCATCGATTGGGGTTTGGAAGGGAACACAAAATCAATCGTTCGCGTCACACCATTCACCGTGTATCCAGCGCTCAGGACGTAACGCGTGCCTTCCGGGTAGGGCTTCGGCCCGAAGGTAGGCGCAGAGGTAGATCGAAACTCCATGAATTGAGGGACTTTTACAAACCTGTAGCGTGGATTGGCATCGCCGTTGATCGTGGCTGACAAATAGGTATGCGCTGAAGCCGGAAAGATTGTCGCGTAGGCACGGGCTGCATAGCTCATGAGTTTTATCTCCATACGATATGGTGGGGGACATCCAAAGACTGACCCGTCCTACTTCTGGATGTTGTATGGAAGCCTGAATACAGCACGCCTGTAAACTGTCAGTGTTGACAGTTTACAGGCGTGCTTTTTTGTGATCTTTGAACGGCAGGAACCTGCCGTGTTTTTCAGCCGAACAACCCTGCTGCAATGTTGATCGAGAACCCGAGGATCGCCGTATTGAACACAAAACCGATCAACGACTGCGCCAGCACGATTTTTCGAATTTCCCGCGTCGCAACACCCACATCCGACGTTTGCACAGCCACCCCGATGGTGAACGAGAAGTACAGAAAGTCCCAATAATTGGGGGTAGTAAGTCCTTCGGAGAATCGCAGTGCCGGCTCCTTTCCATCCCAGGTGTAAAACAACCTCGCGTAGTGCACGCAGAAAATCACCCCGATCAGCAGCCATGAACCGATCACCGTCAGCGCGGTAAAACCGTAATGCATGAGTTTGCGCGTGGTTTCCAGATCCTTGCTGCCCGCCAGTTCGAAGGTGATGGTCGCCAGACTGGCCAGCGCGGCGATGCACACCACAAACAGTACCAGCCCGGCATTTTCGTCTTCGACTTCAGCAATGCGTTTGACGTCCGGGGCCTTGGCGCGCACGGTCAGCCAGAACATCAGGATCAGGTAAGTCCAGACACCGGCGTTCCAGCCGATGAGGATTTTGCTGACGATGGAATCGGCGGGGACCAGCAAACCGCTGGCGAGGCCGAGGAGGGCGGCGGCGGACAGGCGAGGGTGGGTGCGGGCGAGGAAGCGCATGAGGACTCGATGGGCCAGGGTGGTTCAGACACCTTAGCCCAGCGATGACAGTTGTGACCACAACGTTGGATGTTTGCAAAATTCCTATGGGAGCGAGCCTGCTATCAGTGGGGTTTGGTGAATCGTTGTACGAGCTTCATGACGACGACGAAGAAGACAGGTACGAAAATTACTGCGAGCGTGGCGGTGATCATCCCACCGATCACACCAGTACCGATCGCCTGTTGGCTCGCCGAGCTTGCGCCAGTGGCAATCGCGAGCGGCACCACACCGAGAATGAATGCCAGCGAAGTCATCACGATCGGCCGCAGACGCAAACGCGCTGCCTGCAACGTCGCATCGATCAGATCGTGGCCTTCGTCGTATAGGCTCTTGGCGAATTCGATAATCAGGATCGCGTTCTTCGCCGAAAGGCCAATGATTGTGATCAGGCCAACCTTGAAGAACACGTCGTTGGGCATGCCGCGCAGCGTCACCGCCAATACCGCACCGAGCACGCCCAAGGGCACCACCAGCAACACCGAAGTCGGGATCGACCAGCTCTCGTACAGCGCTGCCAGACACAGGAACACCACCAGCAGCGACAGACCGAGCAGAATCGGCGCCTGATTGCCGGACAAGCGTTCCTGCAACGACAGCCCGGTCCATTCCTGACCCAGACCTTTCGGCCCCTGCGCCACCAGACGTTCAATCTCCGCCATGGCCTCACCGGTGCTGTGTCCCGGCGACGGTTCGCCGGAAATCGCAATCGCCGGATAGCCGTTGTAACGAGTCAACTGCGCCGGGCCTTGAATCCAGTTGGCCTGCACGAACGCTGACAGCGGCACCATGTGCCCGGTGTTGTTGCGTACGTGCATTTTCAGCAGATCGGCCACCTGGCTGCGTTGATCGCCTTCGGCTTGCACGACAACACGCTGCATGCGCCCCTGATTGGGGAAATCGTTGATGTAGCTGGAGCCGACGGCAGTCGACAGCACGTTGCCGATATCGGCGAACGATACGCCAAGGGCATTGGCCTGCTTGCGGTCGACCACCAACTGCACCTGCGGCGCTTCGGCCAGCGCGCTTTCTCGCACGTTCATCAGTACCGGGCTTTTCTCGGCGGCGGCGAGCAGTTCGGTGCGCGCTTGCATCAAGGTCGCATGGCCGAGGCCGCCGCGATCCTGCAAACGGAACTCGAAACCGCTGGACGTGCCGAGGCCATCCACGGGCGGTGGCAGCACCGAGAACGCCATGGCGTCCTTGATTTCAGTCAGTGCGATATTGGCGCGATCGGCAATCGAGCTGGCGGCATCATCACTGCTGCGCTGCGACCAGTCCTTCAGCGTCGAGAACGCCAAGGCTGCGTTCTGGCCGCTACCGGAGAAGCTGAAACCGAGAATCACCACCGTGTCACTGATCCCTGGCTCGCCGGCGTTATGTGCCTCAAGCTGTTCAGCCACGGCCACCGTACGATTCTTGGTCGCACCGGGCGGCAGTTGAATATCCGTGATGGTGTAGCCCTGATCTTCCACCGGCAGGAACGAGGAGGGCAGACGCGCAAAGCACAGGCCCAGTCCAACCAGCAGCACAGCGTAGATCAGCAGGTAACGGCCGCTGCGTTTCAACGCATAGCCGACCCAGCCCTGATAGCGATCAGTCAGGCGCTCGAAGCGGCGGTTGAACCAGCCGAAAAACCCGGGCTTCTCGTGATGCTCACCCTTGGCAATCGGCTTGAGCAGCGTCGCGCACAATGCCGGCGTCAGGGTCAGGGCGAGGAACGCCGAGAACAGAATCGACGTCGCCATCGACAGCGAGAACTGCTGGTAAATCACCCCGACCGAGCCTTGCATGAACGCCATCGGAATAAACACCGCGACCAGCACCAGCGTGATGCCGATGATCGCGCCGGTGATCTGCGTCATCGCCTTGCGTGTGGCTTCCTTGGGCGACAGGCCTTCGGTGGCCATGATCCGCTCGACGTTCTCCACCACGACGATGGCGTCGTCCACCAGAATACCGATGGCCAAGACCATGCCGAACATTGTCAGCACGTTGATCGAGAAGCCCAGCGCCAGCATGGTCGCGAACGTGCCCATCAGCGCCACGGGCACCACCAGCGTCGGGATCAACGTGTAGCGTACGTTCTGCAGGAACAGGAACATCACCGCAAACACCAACAGCATCGCTTCGCCCAAGGTGTAAATCACTTTGGTGATCGAGACTTTGACGAACGGCGAGGTGTCGTACGGAATCTTGTATTCCACACCGGTCGGGAAGTAGCGCGACAGCTCATCCATCTTCGCCCGCACCAGGGTCGCGGTGCTCAGCGCGTTGGCCCCCGGCGACAACTGCACACCCACCGCCGTGGACGGCTTGCCGTTGAGACGCGTACCGAACTGGTATTCCTGACTGCCGATCTCGACCCGCGCGACGTCAGCGATGCGCACGGTGGAGCCGTCGGGGTTGGCCTTGAGCACGATGTCGGCGAATTCTTCAGGCGTCGACAACTGACCTTTGACCAGAATCGTTGCGGTGATTTCCTGGCTGGAAGGGTTCGGCAGATCGCCGATGCTGCCTGCCGACACCTGGGCGTTCTGCGCAACGATGGCAGCGTTGACGTCGGCCGGGGTCAGATTGAAACCGATGAGTTTCTGCGGATCGATCCAGATACGCATGGCCCGCTCGGCACCATACAGCTGAGCCTTGCCGACGCCGTCCAGGCGCTTGATCTCGTTCATCACGTTGCGCGCCAGAAAATCGCTCAGCGCCACGTCATCGAGCTTGCCGTCGCTGGACGTCAGGCTGATCAGCAACAGGAAGCCGGAGGACACTTTCTCCACCTGCAAACCCTGCTGAGTCACCGCTTGCGGCAGACGCGATTCGACGACTTTGAGGCGGTTTTGCACGTCGACCTGCGCCAGTTCCGGGTTGGTTCCCGGTTGGAACGTGGCCTTGATCGTCGCGCTACCGAGGCTGCTTTGCGACTCAAAGTAAAGCAGGTGGTCGGCGCCGTTGAGTTCTTCCTCGATCAGGCTGACCACGCTTTCATCGACGGTTTGCGCTGACGCGCCGGGGTACACGGCATAGATTTCGATTTGTGGCGGCGCGACATCGGGGTACTGCGCCACCGGCAACTGCGGGATGGCCAGTGCGCCGGCCAACAGGATGAACAGTGCAACCACCCAGGCAAACACCGGGCGATCGATAAAGAACTGCGGCATATAGAAGCGTCCTGCTTACTGACCAGAGGTCTGGGCAAGTGGAAGAGGGGTGTCGTCGATCTGTACTTTCTCGCCGGGGCGGGCGTGTTGCAGGCCTTCGATGACGATGCGGTCGCCGGGCTTGAGGCCGCCGGTGACGATCCAGCGATTGTTCTGCACCGCGCCCAGTTGCACTGGTTGCTCAGCGACGCGCATCTGCTCATCGACGGTCAGCACCTGAGCAATGCCGGCGCTGTCACGCTGCACGGCGCGTTGCGGTACGGTGATGCCGTTCGCGATGGTTGCCTGTTCCAGACGCACGCGAATGAAGCTGCCAGGCAACAGGTCGAGGTCGGGATTGGGGAATTCGCTGCGCAGGATGATCTGGCCGGTGCCCGGATCAACGGTGATGTCGCTGAACAAGAGTTTCCCCGGCAATGGATACAGACTGCCGTCATCCTGAATCAGCGTGGCCTTGACCTCGTCCTGGCCGACTTCCTGTAATTGCCCGGAGCGGAACGCGCGGCGCAATTCATTGAGCTCGCGGGTCGACTGGGTGAGGTCGGCGTAGATCGGGTTGAGTTGCTGGATCAGCGCCAAGGGGGTGGTCTCGTTCTGCCCGACCAGCGCGCCTTCGGTGACCAGCGCGCGGCCGATACGTCCGGAAATCGGCGCGGTGACGGTGGCGTAGCCGAGGTTCAGCTTCGCGCGCTCCACCGCGGCCTTGTTGGCGGCGACATCGGCGGCCGTTTGCCGGGTGTTGGCGCGGGCGTTGTCGTAGTCCTGAGCGCTGATGGCGTTGTCGTCGATCAACTGGGCGTAGCGCTGCTCCTGCAGTTTGGCTTGGAATGCATTGGCTTCCGCTTTGCGCAATGAGGCTTGAGCGCTGTCCAGATCCGCCTTGAACGGTGCCGGATCGATGCGGAACAGCACGTCGCCCTTTTTCACGTCGCTGCCTTCGCGGTAGGTGCGTTGCAATACCACGCCGGCGACCCGGGCGCGCACCTCGGCAATACGCGGCGCGGCGATTCGACCGCTGAGTTCGCTGCTGATCGACAGGGGGTGGGCTTCGATGGTCTCGATGCGCACGGTGGCTGGCGGGGATTGTTCTTCGGCGTTCGAGGAAGAATCGCAGGCGCCCAGCGTCAGTGCTATCGCGATCAGGCCGAGACCGGCCAACAGTTTGTTCGACATTTACCACCCCCAATATTGATGCCCGCATCCTACGGGCAGTTGCCGAGAGTAGCGGTGAAGCTTTGTAGGCGCTGTGTGAAATTGTGTAAGGGTTTTACTCAGGAATGGGCGAGGGCGTATATCCTTCAGGCCTTGAAATTTATTGCGACAGATAAACCGCTTTCGCGAGCAAACTCGCGATGAGGCCCACCCGGTCGCCACAGCACTTTCTGGAACACCCCATGCCCAACATCCTCCTGGTCGAAGACGACACCGCCCTCGCCGAACTGATTTCCAGCTACCTTGAGCGCAACGGTTATTCCGTCAGCGTCATTGGCCGTGGCGACCATGTGCGCGAGCGGGCGCGGGTCAATCCGCCGGATCTGGTGATCCTCGATCTGATGCTGCCAGGGCTCGACGGCTTGCAAGTCTGTCGTTTGCTGCGCGCCGACTCGGCGACGCTACCGATCCTGATGCTTACCGCACGCGACGACAGCCACGATCAGGTGCTGGGCCTGGAAATGGGCGCCGACGATTACGTCACCAAACCCTGTGAACCACGGGTGCTGTTGGCTCGGGTGCGCACGTTATTGCGCCGCAGCAGCCTTGGCGAGCCGTTGACGGCCAACGATCGCATCCTCATGGGTAACCTGTGCATCGACCTGTCGGAACGCACCGTGACCTGGCGCGAGCAGCCCGTCGAGTTGTCCAGCGGCGAGTACAACTTGCTGGTGGTGCTGGCGCGACACGCCGGCGAAGTGCTTAGCCGCGACCAGATTCTGCAACGTCTGCGCGGCATAGAGTTCAACGGCACTGACCGCTCCGTGGACGTGGCGATTTCCAAGTTGCGACGCAAGTTCGATGACCATGCCGGTGAGGCCCGCAAGATCAAGACCGTGTGGGGCAAGGGTTACTTGTTCAGTCGCTCTGAATGGGAATGTTGAGCTGATGTTTCGCATCCTGTTTCGTCTCTATCTGGTGACGATTGTCTCGTACAGCGCAGCGATCTATCTGGTGCCGGACCTGGTGGTCATGGCTTTCAGGGAGCGCTTCGTCACCTATAACCTTGATTTTTCCCGTGGTTTGCAAACGCTGATCACCAAACAGTTTCATGCGGTGCCCAAGGAACAATGGCCCGCTGTGGCGGCATCCATGGACAAAGATTTCCAGCCGCTGCACATCGTACTGGCGCGCATCGACGATGCCGACTTCACCGCCATTGAGCGAGAGCGATTGCAGCGCGGCGAGAACGTGGTCCGCATCGGCGACTGGGGCTGGCGTACGCTTGCCGTCACGCCGCTTGACGACACCTCTGTGGTGCAAATGGTCGTGCCCCCGGATCCACTGGACGTCAATCTGTTGTACTGGAGCATCAACGTATTGGTCGGCGCGACGCTGCTCGCCTGCCTGTTGATGTGGTTGCGCCCTCACTGGCGTGATCTGGAGCGCCTCAAAGGTACCGCTGAGCGTTTTGGTAAAGGCCATTTGAGTGAACGCACAAAAATCGCCCCGAGTTCGAACATCGGCAGCTTGGCCAATGTGTTCGACACCATGGCCGGCGACATCGAGAACCTGCTCAACCAGCAGCGCGATTTGCTCAATGCGGTCTCCCACGAATTACGCACGCCGTTGACGCGCCTGGATTTCGGCCTGGCGCTGGCGCTGTCCGACGAATTGCCAGCCACGAGCCGCGAGCGTTTGCAGGGATTGGTTGCGCACATTCGTGAGCTGGACGAGCTGGTGTTGGAGTTGCTGTCTTACAGTCGGCTGCAAAACCCGGCGCAGTTGCCCGAGCAGGTCGAGGTATCGCTGGATGAGTTCATCGACAGCATTTTGGGCAGCGTCGACGAAGAACTGGAGTCGCCGGATATCGTCATCGATGTGTTGCTGCACGGCCAGTTGGAGCGTTTTTCGCTCGATCCTCGATTGACCGCAAGGGCCATTCAGAATCTGCTGCGCAACGCCATGCGTTATTGCGAAAAGCGTATTCAGATCGGCGTGCAGGTTAGCGCTGCCGGTTGTGAGATCTGGGTGGATGACGACGGCATCGGTATTCCCGACGATGAGCGTGAGCGGGTTTTCGAACCGTTCTATCGGCTCGATCGCAGCCGAGATCGGGCCACAGGTGGCTTCGGCCTTGGGCTGGCGATCAGTCGCCGCGCACTGGAAGCGCAGGGCGGCACATTGACCGTCCAGACTTCGCCGTTGGGTGGGGCGCGATTCCGCCTGTGGCTACCCACCAACGCCTGATCATCAAATGCCTGTAGGCGCTGCGTGCTGCAGCTCCTACCGTTCATAACAGGTCGGTCGATTGAATCAACCCGACGCCGGCGCCTTTCATGCGATCCATCGCCGACGCCAGTGATCCATCCAGATCAATCGCCCGGCAGGCATCCAGCACCACAAAAGTATTGAACCCCGCCGCCCGCGCATCCAGTGCCGAGAACATCACGCAAAAATCCAGCGCCAGGCCCACCATGTACACCGTATCGATACCGCGCTCTTTCAGATAACCGGACAAACCCGTGGTGGTGCGCCGGTCTGCCTCGAGAAACGCTGAATAACTGTCGATGTCCGGATTGCAGCCCTTGCGGATGATCAATTGGGCGTGGGGCAGGTCCAGTTCCGGGTGGAAGTCGGCACCGGGTGTGGCTTGCACACAATGGTCGGGCCACAGTGTCTGCTCACCGTAAGGCAGTTCAATGACCTCGAAGGGTTGATGGCCAGGATGGCTGGAGGCGAACGAGACATGACCCTTCGGGTGCCAGTCCTGGGCAATGACGACCTGTTTGAAACTGCCGGCAATGCGATTGATCAGCGGTACAATCCGGCCGCCTTCAGGCACCGGCAAGTGACCGCCGGGGATGAAGTCGTTTTGAACGTCGATCACCAGTAACGCAGTGCGAGACGAAATCGGCATCGGTTAAATACTCCTTGGAAGATGACTTTCCAGCATAGAAGCGGTTTTTCTCATACCGCTAAACGACTTCTCAACAAATTTGCTTTGTCTTCCAGTCCTGCGCTACTTTCACGGCCGATCAGCATCCACGCATGTTCTTGCTCGGTCCAAAACACCACGTTCATCTCATGTCGACGTTCATGTGCCAGCGGCCGGGCGCCGCTGTTCGAACGCGTGGCACACAGCGCCAGCGGCCCATGTTCCGCATCCAGATAAACGATCTGCGCAATCGGTACACCGTCGTACTCAAGCATTTGTGCGCGTTTGAGTTCAGCTCCGGGCAGTTTCAACGCGGCTGGCGAAAGGCTCAGACCAAGCCTTGCATCAATACTGCGCAACTGCGCGCGTTGTGAGGCCTCATCCGTGGGCAAGTGCTCCAGCGTCTGCACCACGTAAAGCGCCATATAGTCGCCGACCACACCGCGCCAGTTATGCGCTTGCTGCGTCTGCCAGCCGAGAAACAAACGATCCGCCAGCACGCCACCGGCGACCAGTGCAGCGGCTGCCGCGCCGGTAAACCAGCGTCGGCTCAGCCCTGGCTTTTGCGGCGAAGCAATGGCGTCGAGCCGCGCTTGCAGTCGATCCAGTGGCGCCTGTTGCGCCAGTTCATCGTAAGCATTCCTGAACGGCAGGCTGCTGCGGCTCAGCCACTGCACGCGCAGGTTGAGCAACGGATCGTCGGCGATGGCGTGGTCGAGTTGGCGGCGATAATCCGGGTCGAGTTCATCGTCCAGATACGCCACCAGTTGCTCATCCGAAGGTGTGTTCACGAGCGGTCTCCTTCGGTGGTTTTCGGCACTGATTGCAACGGCGGGTATTCGGCGAGTTTCAGGCGTGCGGTCGCCAGGCGGCTCATCACCGTGCCGATTGGCACTTGTAGAATCTCGGCGACTTCGCGATACGACAGGCCTTCGACGTAGGCCAGATACACCGTCTCGCGCTGGGTTTCCGGCAACGCATCGACCCGGCGGATCACCTGCGCCGCCATGACGTGAGTCTGCGCTGCGTACTCGCCATCGAACGCCAATCGCCCATCGGCATCGACCTGACCCGAACCCTGACGCACACGTCGGGCGCGCACGTCGTTAAGCCAGATCGAATGCAGAATGCTCAGCAGCCAGCGATCCATCCGCGTGCCGGTCACGTACTGCGCAGAACGCTCAAGCGCCCGCACGCATGTGGCCTGCACGAGATCCTCGGCCACATGCCGATTGCGCGACAGCAACAAACCGTAACGCCACAATCGCGCCAGGTGCTGCCCGAGTTCTGTTCTGAATGCCTGATCGCTGACGATGATCGCCTCCGCTAGTTGATGCTCAGGTTTTCGATGAATCGTTGATGGCTTCAGCCAAGTCCTGGTACTCCTCGCAAGACGTGCCGCAAATCGATTTGATCTGCTGCAACTGTTCCTGCGCCAGATCGACGCGACCTTTGATCACATAGGCCTCGCCGAGGTATTCGCGCACTTGCGCGTAGTGCGGATCGAGTTTCACCGATTGCAGGTAATAGCCAATACCTTCATCGGTACGGCCCGGTTTGCGTGTGGCGTAACCGCGATAGTTCAGAGCCTTGGCGGTGTTCGGTTGTTGCAGGGTGTCGAGCAGCGCCAGTGCTTCCTCGTAGCGACCGTCCTTGGCGAGACGATAGGCGTAATCGGTACGATCGGCGTCGGGCAACAGGCTGCTGGTTTGCAACACACACTTCTGCGTTTTGCTGTCCCGGACCTGGCCTTTGGGGCATTCGGGCTTCTTGACCGGCTCGCCCTCATCGCCATTGGCAAACGCCAAATGGCTGGACAGGGCTGCGGCCAGCAGCAACGGGGCGGCGAACATAACGCAACGGATAGTCATGGGCAAGGCTCCACAGAGGGTTGTGTCTGACTTTGAACACCACAGAGCGAAATTTTATTCATTGCTTTGTCAGTGACTGTTCAAGGCAGGCCTGAATTCGGGCGCTATGCTTATGGGCATCTGCCGTTGATCCGAAGCTTTGGCGCAGGAGAGTTGCCAGGAAAGATCAGGGCCATCACTGCGCCGCAAGCGGCAAGTCAGTGAATGGCTGACCGCGACGGCGGGCCTTGATGGGCATAACACCGCAATTGACACTGAAACCTTTGGGAATTGCCCGCGAACGCTGATTGAGCATCAACACCAAATCCGGTTCAGCTCAGTTGAGCCGCCTCGTCAATTTTCTTCCGCTCCCGAACCCCACGAACCACCAAATACGATAAAGGCCCAACGGACACGAAAACCGCCGTCAACAGCAAGTAAGGCACCACCGACCAACCTGACTGCCCACGGGCCTTGGCATCCTTGACCATCCAGACGCCGGCCAGTGTCGCCAGCAGGTACAAATCAATCACCACCTGCGCGGTATCGGGGCGCGACATCAGGCTGATCCCGAAGTCGATCAACGACTGTTCAGCCTGAAGCATCACCGAAACCGTATAACCGGTAAACGCAAGCAAAGCGGTGAGGGGCAGGGCGATAGACATCATGCGTTCGTTCCTTGAAGTGATGAGTGCAATCGACAGCCTAGCGTTGCCACGCAGAATTGACCATTGACTTGTGAGCAACGCCCGGGCTAATTTTCAGGCCATGATTTCCATCGTATTGCGCTGCCAGCCAAGCATTATTACCGCCATTCCTCATTTGGCGGGTTAGCTCACGACTGCAGCACCCAACCCGCCCTAGAGGCGGGTTTTTACTTTCTGTCTCCGGGGTTCTGATCAAAACGTCAGGAGACGACCATGCCGCACAGCCCCGACCAGCAAGCCTTGCTTGAGCAATACGTGAAAAAGATCCTTGCCGCGCCGGTCTACGACATTGCCATACGCACGCCGTTGCAGGCCGCGCCGGCGTTGTCTGAAGCACTGGGCAACCGCATCCTGCTCAAGCGTGAAGACCTGCAACCGACGTTCTCCTTCAAGATCCGCGGCGCCTACAACAAACTGCTGCAGCTAAGCGACGAACAAAAGGCGCGCGGGGTGATCACCGCCTCGGCCGGCAATCATGCCCAAGGTGTGGCGCTGGCGGCGCGGGAGTTAGGGATCGCTGCAATCATCGTCATGCCGTCGACAACGCCGGAGTTGAAAGTGCTGGGTGTTCGAAGTCGCGGCGCCGAAGCGCTGCTGCATGGCGAAAGCTTCCCGTTTGCCCTGGCCCATGCGCTGCAACTGGCCGAGCAGACCGGGCGCACCTTTGTTTCGCCCTTCGACGATCCGGAGGTGATTGCCGGGCAAGGCACCGTAGCGATGGAAATTCTCCGTCAGCATCAAGGCGCGCTGGACGCGATCTTCATCCCGGTTGGCGGTGGTGGTTTGATCGCCGGGATCGCCGCCTACGTCAAATACCTGCGCCCGCAAGTGCGCATTATCGGCGTCGAGTCCGAACATTCAGCGTGCCTGAAAGCGGCCATGCACGCCGGAGAGCGGGTTGTATTGCCCAATGTCGGTACTTTCGCCGACGGTGTGGCCGTGGCGCAGATCGGTGAGTATGGGTTTGAGGTGTGCCGCTTTTGCGTGGATGAGGTGCTCACGGTCAGCAACGACGACCTCTGTGCGGCAATCAAGAATATCTACGACGATACCCGCTCGATCACCGAACCTTCCGGTGCATTGGCGGTGGCCGGGATCAAACAGTACGTGGCGCGAAGCGGTGTGCGGGATCAGACCTTCGTGGCGATCGACTCGGGTGCCAACATCAACTTCGACAGCCTGCGCCACGTCGCCGAGCGCGCCGCTGCATGCGGCGTTCCGGCGTAAGCGCTCAAGCCAGCAAGGGGCGCAGAAAGCTGCGCTCGTAGCTGACGATGAACTTCTTCTCGAGCAGTGATTGCACCAGCGCGCTGCTTTGCGGATCAGTCAGGGTGATATGCCGGTAGCTTTCGTAATCCGCCAGCGACGGAAAACTGAACAGGCAGTAAGCGATATTGCTCGCACCCTCTGACGGCAGGAAGTAGCCGTGATGGGTACCGCCCAGTCGCTCGACAATGCCGAGCCAAGCCTTGGCGTAGGCCTCGAACTCCGTCAATTGGTAAGGGTCGATCACGTATCTGACGTGGCAGGTAATCACAGATGTCGCTCCTTGCTCAGGTCATTCCTGAATGGCAGTGCCGACTTTGTCCGAAGCCGACCAGATGCGATAGCGCACTTCGACGTCCGAGGGCGCATAAACCACGACCGGCAGTTTACTGTTGTAACGCAGCAGGAAGCCGTCACCGACGACGGGCACGAACGCGCGTTTCTTCGGGATCCCGGCAGGGCAGGCCATCATCGTGCTCATCGGACCGCTGACCTTTTCCAGTCGATAGAACGGGTAGCCCCAACCTTCGAGGTTTTTCTCGGCAAGCACGCCGCCCAGGTGTTGGCGATTGCAGTCCACTTCAAGGATTTTACCCGCGAGGATTTCGACCTGAAAGTTCTCTTCCTGATCCTGCTTGGGCAGATGAATGACCTGGCGGGTGAAGCCGGTTTCTGCCTTGGGATACGGCGCCACATCTTCCAGTTTGGCGGCGTGAACAAACGTGGACAGACTGGCGATGATCAGGCCGGTGGTCGCGCAGGCGCGGAAAGAAACCATGGGAGCCTCCTTGCGGGTGTAGTGTGGTTGAGCGGCATTCTTACCCTCACGCGCGTCGAATGCAAACCGACGCCGAGTTGCAATTTGCAGGGACTGGCAGGCCTTTTCTTGCATTTTGCAACTGGCCAAATACTGGCCTCTTCGCCAAGTGCTTGATTTTTATAGGGGCAAAACGATCCGATGAAAGGCACGTTTTATGCCTCTGTTTGGTGCGGCGCACCGGGTTCGGGCGCCTACACTCCAAGAGGCATTTCGCCGTACAACCGTTTGCCGCACCCAGGGAAATAGCGGGGATCCACCCGTGCAGGGGCAGTAAAAACGGTCAGCGTGAAGCGTTGATTGGCGGTTTCATTATTAAGGAGAGTTTCACCATGTTTCTGTCTGCCTTGGAACTACGCAATATCATTGAAAGCAGTTTTCTGCCGAAACGTTGCCAATGCACGCTGTCGCCGGAGTTGTCGATGACCGTCAAGGTCTTCGGCGATCACCAGACCGATCAGGTCGATTTGCTCGTCAGCGGCATCGATGCCAGCCACCTCAATGGCTCTCGCGCAATCAACGACCTCATTGCCGGATTGCGCTCGGATCTGGCGCAACAAGCGACGCCACATCATTACAGTCCTCGATCAAAAGCCGTTTAACGCACTGTTTCACCCAGTTCGACCGTCACGCGCCGGGCCTGCAAAAAACCAAGGCCCAGCGCGAACTCGACCAGCACCGCGAGCAGAATCCCGGGGCCGGCGTGGCCGTTCAACCATTCAGCAAAACCCAGCACCGCCAGACCAAAACACCCAACGATAAAACCGTTGCTCAGGGCATTACGCGCGAGTGACACCGGCGCTTTGCGCACCAGATAAAACATCACGCCCAACGCTGCAAACAGCACCGCGCTGCGCCGTGCGACAAATCCGGCACCTTCGGAGTACTCGATGCTCCAGATCGCCAGCAGGCTCTGCGGGAAAACGCCCCAGGCCAGCGCCAGCAAAAAACACAACGAACACGTGAAGCCCGACAACGTGCGAAACGACAACTGCATGGCGAATCCTTGCGGCAGTGGGGAGGGCTCCGAGCATACCCGCCGAAACTCCCCACGCCTACCGCAAACCCGCAAATCAGACGTTTCTGTCAGTTCTGGAAGTTGCATGCGTCAGACAATTTCCGGTAGCTGATTTCCTCAGGCTTACCGGCATTGTCGATGTACTTCATATCGGCCGTGACCACTTTGCACAGATGCGTTAGCGGCTCGGTCAACGACACCACTTTGGCCACATGCAGCGGCATGCCGTACTCATACGGCACGGCTTTGGAAGTGGCAGAGGTGTCATTGGCCTGGGCCAGCCCGGCAAACGCGGTGCAGGCGAGGGCGGCAGTGAGCAATAAAGGACAAATGTTCATGAAAGGACTCCCGAGTGGCGGTTCTAGAGTTCGGCGTGATGCACCCGAACCTGCCGCACTGGGCGACAGCCAAAACGGCTGAGGGCGTGCAGTTCAGTAGAGTTTTTGACCACGGCGTTAAGAGATGGTTAACCGAGCTGAACGCCGGCTGTCAGGGAGTGCGGCGGTTTTCTCAGGAACGTTTGGCGAATTCCTACAAAGGCTGGTGCCTTGTCTGCTTTCGGCGGCTGGAGCGGGACAGTTATTGTCGGTTGCCGCTGCAAAATCAGTGGTTCGGGTTTGGTCACCTGAGAAAAGTTCATTGCATATGTGCCATCATTTGCACCGTTCGGATTTCACGATCCGTGAAGTGCATTGCTGTGGCGGCTGTGTGCAGGACGCCTTCGGGCGAGCTGAGTTTGAACTGTTCTCGGTTGACCAAGCCTGTACACGGCCGCCTCCCACCGTTTGGTCACGGCTATGGCGGTTACCTTCTAATACAGTTGAGTAACTCAGAATGCCAATAATTAAAATGCTACAAAACCGCTATCTCCCCCTCAGCAGCAACGTCACCGAAACCCCGGCACTGCTCATCGACACCCAAGCCAACCCGAAAGACATCCTCGAAGCCGCCGTCCAGCGCATCCGCGCCGCCGCCGACCTGCTCGAAACCCTGCATTGCCTGTGCTTCAAGCACGCCGACGTGCAGGACATCCCACACATTACCCATGCGCTTTACCTGCTGACGCAGGATGGCAATGACTTGCTCCAGGTCGCGCAGCAGCAAATGTTGAACTGGAAAGCGCCTGCTTGAGTTCACCCTCAAAAAAGCCTGCCGTGGAAAGAGGGCAGGCTGAGGGGGGAGTAGCGCGGCATTCGAAAAGGTCATTGTGGTTGCAGGTTGCGAGCGTATTCGACCAGATCCTTGGGATGGTCTGAAGTAGCCCTGTATTTCCGGCCAACTTCAACCTCATCCAATTTTGAAAGCGGTAGACCGATCAAAAACGATCAGATTGCCCGCT